>NZ_VOBM01000019.1:0-110872 GCF_008370005.1 Pseudomonas sp. ANT_J28 | reverse complement strand
AAGCCGAAGACGGCTTCTTCGAATAGGCCTGATACATAGATGCAACGGGGCGGCGGTTTTTCAAAAGCGGGTAGACAGTGGGGGCGAGTCCATACATAGCAGCTGCCGAGCCTGCGAGGCTGCGTTCGGCTGCGAAGCAGTCGTGAAATCATGCACCGCGGTCCGTCAGTTACACCGTGCATTCAGGGTTTACGACTGCTTCGCAGCCGAACGCAGGCTTCGCCAGCTGCTACAGGGATCGTTTACCGGAACAAAATCAGTGTCAGCCCCACAACAGTCGCCAACACCAGCGCCCAGCTCAACATCAAGCGGCGCCACAGTCGCGGTGCGTGGCGCATCTCCATGAAGCCATCGGTGATCAGCCACGCCTTGCCGACTGCCACCAGCAAGATGGCAATCGACAACAACCACGTCGCACCGGCCTGGGCCAGCAACACCGTGCACACGCTTAACGTGGCAAGCGCTGCCCAACAGACGAGCAAAACCCTGGAAACAGTCATGAGAACCTCGTCAACTCAGCACGTAGACCAGCGGAAAAAGCATGACCCAGATCAGATCGACCATGTGCCAATAGAGCACGCCGGATTCAAAGCCACTGCGCTTACTGACGTCATACAGGCCACGGCGACAGCGCTCGGCCAGCCATCCGAGAATGACCATACCGAGCACTACGTGGAGAAAATGAAAACCGGTGAGGATCCAGTAGAGGGTGAAAAAGGTGTTGTGCTCCATGCCCAGCCCCGAGGCCAGCAAGTGCCGGTATTCCTTGAGTTTCAGCCCCACGTAGAGACTGGCGGCGAGCAACGCCATCAGCAGGAAGACGGCGCCGTAACGGGATCGTGAGCGCCTGACTTGCTCCTGCGCCAGCGCGGCGAATAGGCCCGCGGTGAGCAGGCTCAGGGTCATCGCCAGCCCGGTTGAGGTGTTCAGCAACAGACGGCTTTCACTGAACATCTGCGGCTTGAGCGCTTGGGTCACGGCGAACGCCAGAATCAGGATGGCGAACACCGACAGCTCGGCCAAAATGAAAAACCACATCGCCAGATCGCCCGGCAAGTGGCGTTGCGAAACGCCCTTGGACTCAGCCGAAGTGGACATCAACCACGTCCATCAGCGCGGCAACGGTCAGCGGATCATCACTCAGCGGCTCGGCCAGGCAGGCCATGCACGCCTCGCGGGGGCTCATGCCGGAGCGGATCATCCGCGCGGTGAAAATCAGCAGTCGCGTTGAGGCGACCTCCTCCAGATCATGTTGATCGAGCCGGCGCAGCGCCTGGCCCAGCCGCACTACTTGCGCTGCCAGCGCGCTGTCCACCTGAGCCTCGCGGGCAACGATGCGTTCCTCATCGGCCACCGGCGGATAGCCGAAACGCATCGCCACGAAGCGTTGGCGAGTGCTGGGTTTCATGCCTTTGAGCAGGTTCTGGTAACCGGGGTTGTAAGACACCACAAGCATGAATGACGGCGGCGCCTTCAGTACTTCGCCGGTGCGTTCCAGGAACAGCTCCCGACGATCATCGGCCAGTGGATGCAGTACGACCACGGTGTCCTGACGCGCCTCCACCACTTCGTCGAGGTAACAGATGCCGCCTTCACGCACCGCGCGGGTCAGTGGCCCGTCCTGCCACCAGGTGCCCTGGGCACCGATCAGGTGACGGCCGATCAGGTCGGCCGCGCTCAGATCATCGTGGCAAGCCACGGTGTACAGCGGCAGTTTCAGCCGATGGGCCATGTGCTGGACGAAACGAGTTTTGCCGCAGCCCGTCGGGCCTTTGATCAGCACCGGCATGCCATGTCTCCAGGCTTGTTCGAACAGCGCCTCCTCATTATTCAGCGGTTGGTAGAAGGGTTCGATCGGGTGTTTGCAAGACTGGGTACGGTCCATGAGCTGCCTGTTCCAAAAGCGGATTCAAGGAACACGCTACGGGCCCCTGCGACAACCTGGCAAGTGAGATGGCCGGCAAACTTGATCTTCGTCAAGCGAACATTGGCCTGCTCGGGCATAGCCTTGCACGGCACTAAGAACCTGCGTTCTGCGCTGCCGTTTCAGCACATCGCAAAGGTCTTGCCTGAGGAGAAATGGAATGCTGATCAGCAATAGAAAAACGTTTGCCCTGACCCTGACCACGCTGTGTTCGGCACTGGCCCTGGCGGTGAGTCATGCCGCCAGCGCTGAAGAGCCCGCCGCCGCTGCGGCCAACCCGCCCATGGTCAAAACCGTGGGTGCTCCCGACATGAGCCAGGCCGAGTTCGACTCGTCCAAGGAAATCTACTTCCAGCGCTGTGCAGGCTGCCACGGTGTGCTGCGCAAAGGCGCGACCGGCAAACCGTTGACACAGGACATCACCCAGAGCCGCGGGCAACCGTATCTGGAGGCCTTGATTACCTACGGTTCTCCGGCGGGCATGCCGAACTGGGGGACGTCCAATGCGCTGACCAAGGATCAGATCACGTCAATGGCCAAGTTCATTCAACATTCGCCTCCGACGCCACCGGAATGGGGCATGGCCGAGACGCTGAAAACGTGGAAAGTGTTGGTCAAACCCGAGGACCGTCCGAAGAAACAGCTGAGCAAACTCAACCTGCCGAACCTGTTTTCGGTGACGTTGCGCGATGACGGCAAGATTGCCCTGATTGATGGGGACAGCAAGAAAATCGTCAAACTCATCGAGACCGGTTACGCGGTGCACATCTCGCGGATCTCTGCCTCGGGTCGCTACCTGCTGGTGATTGGTCGAGACGCACGGATCGACATGATCGACCTGTGGCCGGTCGAGCCGACCAAGGTCGCCGAAGTCAAAGTGGGCATCGAGGCGCGCTCGGTCGAGACCTCCAAGTTCAAGGGCTACGAGGACAAATACACCATCGCCGGTTCTTATTGGCCGCCGCAATTCACCATCATGGATGGCGAAACCCTGGAGCCGAAGCAGATAGTCTCGACCCGTGGCATGACCGTCGACAAGCAGGAATACCACCCGGAGCCTCGGGTCGCGGCGATTATCGCCTCCCACGAATGGCCGGAGTTCATCGTCAACGTCAAGGAAACCGGCAAGGTGATGCTGGTCAATTACCAGGACATCAAAAACCTCACTGTCACTTACATCGATGCCGCGCCCTTCCTGCATGACGGCGGTTGGGACAGCACGCATCGCTACTTCATGACCGCCGCCAACAACTCCAACAAGGTCGCCGTGATCGACTCCAAGGAGCGCAAGTTGACGGCGTTGGTGGACGTCGGCAAAACCCCTCATCCGGGTCGCGGCGCCAACTTCAACCACCCGACCTACGGCCCGGTCTGGGCCACCAGCCACCTGGGTGATGACGGCATCTCGCTGATCGGCACCGACCCGACCAAACACCCGCAATACGCCTGGAAACAGGTCGCCTCGCTCAAGGGCCAGGGCGGCGGATCGCTGTTTATCAAAACCCACCCCAACTCCCGTCACCTGTACGTCGACACCACCCTCAACCCGGACGCCAAGCTCAGCCAGTCGGTCGCGGTGTTCGACATCGACATACTCGATGCCGGCTACACCGTGCTGCCCATCGCCGAATACGCCGGCATCAAGCAAGGCGCGATGCGCGTCGTGCAACCGGAATTCAACAAGGCCGGCGATGAAGTCTGGTTCTCCGTGTGGAGCGGCCAGGCAGACGAGTCGGCGCTGGTGGTGATCGACGACAAAACACTGAAGCTCAAGTCAGTCATCAAGGACAAACGACTGATCACACCCACCGGGAAGTTCAATGTCTACAACACCCAACACGACATCTATTGAGCTCCATCAATGCAAGGAAACACCATGAAAAATACTCTGTTCTCACTGTTCGCCCTGACCGCTGCGCTGAGCGTGCAGCCGGCCATGGCCCAAGACGCGCTGGAGCTGTTCAAAAGCAAACCCTGCACAGCCTGTCACTCCATCGACACCAAGATTGTCGGCCCGGCGCTCAAGGATGTAGCGGCCAAGAACGCTGGCGTACCCGGGGCCGTGGACACCTTGGCTGGCCACATCAAGAACGGTACACAAGGCAATTGGGGCCCGATGCCAATGCCGGCCAACCCGGTGACTGAAGAGGAAGCGAAGATTCTCGCGACCTGGGTCCTGACACTCAAATAACCGCCTGGAGGGCGTCAAGATGGTTTATCGACACGCTGTGATTCTGGCGGCCCTCCTCCTCATTTGCGCAACTGCGGTTGCGGCGCCGGACGCCCAGCGGCAGGCGCAACTCGAACACCTGCTGACCCAGGACTGCGGCGCCTGCCATGGGCTGCACCTCACCGGTGGGCTGGGCCCCGAACTGACCCGCGCAGCGCTGGCCGGCAAGTCACGGGACAGCCTGATTGCCACCGTCTCCCAAGGCCGGCCCGGCACCGCGATGCCCGGTTGGGCCCCGTTGCTCAACCCCGGCGACATCCAGTGGCTAGTCGATCTTCTACTCCAGGGATATCCCGCACCATGATCCGTTCAATCCTGCTGTCAGCGGCGACCGGGCTGTTGTTGTCCGCTTGCGTTCAACCACCGTTGCGCGGCACTGGCGATCTGGGTGTGGTCGTGGAGCGCGCCACCGGTAGCGTGCAAATCATCGAAAGCGATACCCACACCGCGCTGGCCCGACTCGAGGGTTTCGGCGACCTGTCCCATGCCTCGGTGGTGTTCTCGCGTGACCAGCGCTACGCCTATGTGTTCGGGCGCGACGGCGGGTTGAGCAAAATCGATTTGCTGACCCGGCGTATCGACCATCGCGTCATCCAGGGCGGCAACAGCATTGGCGGGGCCATCAGTCAGGACGGCAAGTTGATCGCGGTGTCCAACTACGTGCCCGGCGGGGTCAAGGTGTTCGATGCCGACACCCTGCAGCAGGTGGCCGATATTCCGGCCACGCCGCTCGCCGACGGCACCAAGCGCTCCCGGGTGGTTGGCCTGGTCGACGCACCGGGGCAACGTTTTGTGTTCAGCCTGTTCGATACCGGCGAGATCTGGACCGCCGATTTCAGTCAGGGCAACACACCGCAGATCAGCCGTTTCACCGGCATCGGTGAGCAACCTTACGACGCCCTGATTACCCCCGATGGGCGCTATTACATGGCCGGCCTGTTCGGTGAAGACGGCATGGCGCAACTCGACCTCTGGCATCCAGAACGCGGCGTGCAGCGGGTACTCGGCGACTACGGACGCGGCCAGGCGAAACTCCCGGTCTACAAGATGCCGCATCTGGAAGGCTGGGCCGTCGCCGACAATCAGGCCTTCGTACCCGCCGTCGGCCGTCATCAGGTGCTGGTGATGGATTCGCGCACCTGGCAGCAGACCGCTGTGATCCCCGTCGCCGGCCAACCGGTGTTCGTCACGTCGCGCCCGGACGGTCGGCAGCTATGGGTCAACTTCGCCTACCCGGACAACGATCGGGTTCAGGTCATCGACACCGAAACTCACGCCGTGGTCGCCGATCTGCACCCGGGGCCAGCGGTGCTGCACATGGAATTCACCGCACGCGGCGACCAGCTGTGGCTGTCGTTACGCGACGGCGATCAGGTTCAGGTCTGGGATCCATACAGCCTGA
Source organism: Pseudomonas sp. ANT_J28 (assembly GCF_008370005.1). Lineage (NCBI taxonomy): Bacteria > Pseudomonadati > Pseudomonadota > Gammaproteobacteria > Pseudomonadales > Pseudomonadaceae > Pseudomonas > Pseudomonas sp. ANT_J28. Next base: position 105,316 of record NZ_VOBM01000019.1, on the reverse strand, counting down.
AGCTGCTGAGTACCCTGCCAGCCTCCGCGCCAAGCGGCATCTTCTTCAGCAGTCGCGCGCAGAAAATGGGGTATTGAAATGGACCTTGAACTGCTCAGCCGCCAACTCATCGACCGCTTCCAGCACGGCATGCCGCTGTGTCCGGCACCGTACAAAGAGATGGCGCGGATTCTCGGGTGCCGCGAATCGCAAGTGATGGACTGCCTGCAAGAAATGGATCAGGCCGGCACCCTCTCACGGATCGGCCCGGTGTTCGAACACAGCCGCGCCGGGGCCAGCACCCTCGCCGCCCTCGCCGTGCCCGCCGAACGCCTGCAACAGGTGGCCGATCGCGTCAGTCAGTACCCGGAGGTCAATCACAATTACGCACGGGAGCATTTCTACAACCTGTGGTTTGTGCTGACCGGCCCTGATCGCCAACACATCGACCGTGTGCTCAAGGAACTGGAGGACGACACCGGCCTCATGCCGCTGGACCTGCCGATGTTGACCGCCTACCGCATCGACCTCGGTTTTGCCCTGGGAGAAAACTCATGAAGCCTGGATTGAGCCCCAAACAAGCGCTGGCGCTGCGCCGGCACCTCGAAGGTGGGTTGCCGTTGGTAGCGCGCCCTTATCAGGAACTCGCCGAACGGATAAACACCGACGAAAACCAGGTGCTCGAACAAATGCGCCAGTGGAGCGAGCAAGGGCTGTTTCGCCGTATCGGCCTGGTGCTGCACCATCGCGCGCTGGGTTTTACCGCCAACGCCATGCTGGTGCTGGATATTCCCGATGCGCTGATCGACGAAGTCGGCCAGCGCCTGGGGCGAGCGCCCGGCATTAACCTCTGCTATCAGCGGCCCCGGCGCTTGCCGCAGTGGCGGTACAACCTGTTTTGCATGGTGCACGGACGTCAACGTGGCCAAGTGGAGGCGCAGATCCACGCGTTGCTGGAAGAGCATCTGCTGAGCGACCTGCCCCATCAATTGCTGTTCAGCACCCAGGTCTTCAAACAGTGCGGCGGCCGATTTGCGCCCTCGCGCACAGGAGCACCGACCCATGGATGACCTCGACCGTCGCCTGATCAACCGCTTGCAACTGGGCCTGCCGCTGGTGCGCCACCCCTGGCGGGTATTGGCTGCCGAACTGCAGAGCAGCAGCACAGAACTGCTCGACCGACTGCATGCCCTGCTCGATGACGGCGTGCTCACACGCTTCGGCCCGATGTTCGACATTGAACGGCTGGGCGGCGCCTTCACCCTCGCCGCACTGGCTGTCCCGGAAGAGCGTTTCGACGACGTCGCCGAGCAACTGCATGGCCTGCCTGAAGTGGCGCACAACTACCGACGCGAACACGCCTGGAACATGTGGTTCGTGCTCGGCTGCGCGACCGAACACGCCATCGCCGAGACCCTGCACCGCATCGAAACCCTGACCGGCCTGCCGCTGCTCAACCTGCCCAAAGAGGAGACCTACCATGTCGGTCTGTATTTCCCGGCCTGAAGACACCCTCGTCCAGCGTCTGATCGTGTTGACCCAGGCCGGTCTGCCGCTGCTGGACGACCCGTGGGCGTGGCTCGCCGAACAGCTGGGGCTGAACATCGAAGCCACCCTGGATCTGCTCAAGCGCTTGCAAGCCGAGGGCGCGATTCGGCGGATTGCCGCCGTGCCCAATCACTACCGACTGGGCTATCGCCACAACGGCATGACGGTCTGGGATGTGCGCGACACCGAGATGCCGCGCCTTGGCGCGCTGATCGGCGCGCAACCCTTCGTCAGCCACTGCTATCGCCGCCCACGCCGAACCGACTGGCGCTACAACCTGTTCGCCATGGTGCATGGCCGCAGCAGCGATGAAATCAACAGCTACCGCGAGCACCTGCGCTACTTGCTGGGCGACGCCTGTGGGGCCGACGAGATGCTGGTGAGCAGCCGCATCCTGAAAAAAACCGGCTTGCGTTTAATTCCGGTCAGTTCAACGCATACCTTGTAGCAGCCGGCGAAGCCTGCGTTCGGCTGCGCAGCAGTCGTGAAATCAGGCAGTGCGGTATGTCAGACACACCACGCACACAGGTTTTACGACTGCTTCGCAGCCGAACGCAGCCTCGCAAGCTCGACAGCTGCTACGGGCATCAGGCTTGCGTTTGCCTATTGCTTCCCGCTGAACACGCCCTGACTCAAGGAGAGTTGCATGTTGAGGATCAGCCAATACCTGCGCGCGCTGGACGGCCAGGCACCTGCGCCCAGAACCAGTCCACCAGGCACCCACCGGCCGCCGGTGGTGATCTGGAACTTGCTCAGGCGCTGCAACCTGACCTGCAAACATTGCTACGCCACCTCGGCCGACAGTGTCTTTCGCGATGAACTGGATACGGCCGCTGCGCTGACCGTGATCGACGACCTGCACGATGCCGGGGTGAAGGTGTTGATTCTTTCCGGTGGCGAACCGCTGTTGCGCGAGGATCTGTTTGTGCTCAGCGCCTACGCCCGGGCCAAGGGTTTCTTTGTGGCGTTGTCCACCAACGGCACGCTGATCGATAAGCAGAACATCGCACAGATCAGTGCAGCGAATTTCGACTACGTCGGGATCAGCATCGATGGCCTGGAAGCCACCCATGACGCCTTCCGCCAACTCAAGGGCAGCTTCGCCCGTTCCATGCAGGCGATCCGGCTCTGTCGCGAACAGGGCATTCGCGTCGGCCTGCGCACCACCCTGACCCAGGAAAACCATGCGCAACTGCCCCAATTACTCGCGCTGATGCGCGAGTACGACGTGCAAAAGTTTTATCTGTCGCACCTCAACTACAGCGGTCGCGGCAAACGCAGTCGCAAACTCGACGCGCACCAGCAGATGAGCCGCGAGGCCATGACGTTGATCTTCGAGCGAGCCTGGGCAGACATCCAACAGGGTCGCGACAGCGATTTTGTCAGCGGCAACAACGATGCCGACGCCATTCTCCTGCTGCAATGGGCAGGCCTTCGTCTGCCAGAGCATTACCCGCGCCTGGAAAACATGCTCCGCGCCTGGGGCGGCAACGCGTCGGGCAGCGGCATTGCCAACATCGACAACACCGGCGAAGTGCACCCGGACACCTACTGGTGGCAGCACTCGGTGGGCAATGTCCGGCGCACGTCGTTTCGCACGCTGTGGCTGGATCAGCCGGATACCCTGCTGCTGCGCCTGCGTGAGCATCCTCGCGCCGTCGGTGGACGTTGCGCGCAATGCCGCTGGTTGCCCATCTGCAACGGCAACACCCGCACCCGCGCCTGGGCCGAGGGAGATCTGTGGGGCCAGGACCCCGGCTGCCACCTCAGCGATGACGAAATCGGTATGCCACCGTCAACGACCATCCCTTGCATCACCCACTGAATAGCCCGTCCGGCCAACCACCTGACAAAGGCTGGGGCCGGCCAACCTGATGAAGCACCAAGGACGTCCCATGCCTCCATCAATTGCTATACCGACCTCACTTGAGTCCCCGTTCCGACCGGGCGAAGTTGCCCTGGTCGGCGCCGGCCCCGGCGATCCACGCCTGCTGACCCTGCGCGCCTGGAGCCTGCTGATGCAGGCCGACGCCGTGGTCTATGACAGGCTGATCAGCCCCGAACTGCTGTCGTTGATCCCCCTCACCTGCGCCCGCCATTACGTCGGCAAGGCCAGCGGCTGCCACAGCCTGCCCCAGGAACAGATCAACGAACTGCTGGCCGACCTCGCCGATCAAGGGCAGCGCGTGGTCCGGCTCAAGGGCGGCGACCCGTTCATTTTTGGTCGCGGCGCCGAGGAGCTGGAGTACCTGCTGCAACGCGGAGTTGACTGCCAGGTGGTGCCGGGCATTACCGCCGCTTCGGGCTGCAGCGCTTACGCGGGCATACCGTTGACCCACCGCGACCTGGTCAACTCCTGCCGCTTCATCACCGGCCATTTGCAACGCGATGGCGAGTTATCGCTGCCCTGGAGCAGCCTCGCCGACAGTAGCCAGACCTTGGTGTTTTACATGGGGTTATCGAACCTGGGGATCATCGCTCAACGCTTGATCGAAGCCGGGATGTCAGCCGATACGCCGGCGGCCTTGATCAGCAACGGCACGCGTCCCGACCAGCACGTCGCCCGTGGCAAGCTGCACCAATTACCGACCCTGGCGCTGGATTGTCCACCGGGCATTCCGACACTGACGGTGATCGGCACAGTGGTCGATCTGTTTGGCGCAGAACAACTGGAATACCCGGCGCGGCTTTACCCGGCCCAAGCACTGCAACGCCACGCCAAGGTGGCGATATGAGGCGAATGATCTTAGCCCACGTTTTATGGGTCAGTGCGGCCCATGCTGGCGCATCAGTTCCGGCACTTGAGCAAGCCGCGGAAAACTATCAGCAGCATTGCCAGCGCTGCCACGGCGCCAACCGTTTCGGCGCTGCGGGGCCGGCGTTGTTGCCGGAGAGTCTCAGCCGAATCAAACCTGATGAAATCCGCAGCGTGATTCAGAACGGCCGCCCCGCGAGCCAAATGGCCGGCTATGCCACTGTGTTCAGCCCCACGCAGATCGACGCGCTGGTGGATTACCTTCAGCAACCGCCCGCCACCCCGCCCACCTGGAGCAATGACGACATTCTCGGCAGTCACTCGATGCTCGCGGATCTCAGCAAATTGCCCACCACGCCCCAGCATGGCGCCGACCCGCTGAACCTGTTCGTGGTGGTGGAAGCCGGTGACCATCACATCGACATCCTCGACGGTGACCGCTTTGAGGTGCTGGCGCGGTTTGCTTCGCACTTTGCCGTGCATGGCGGGCCGAAGTTCTCACCCGATGGGCGCTTCGTCTACTTCGCCTCCCGTGACGGCTGGATCAGCCTGTATGACTTGCACAACCTGAAGCTGATCGCCGAGGTCCGCGCTGGTCTCAACACCCGCAACCTGGCGGTGAGCAAGGATGGACGCTGGGTGCTGGTGGGCAACTATTTACCCGGCAATCTTGTAGTGCTCGATGCCCGCGATCTGTCGCTGGTCAAAACCATTCCCGCCATCGGTCAGGACGGTACCGCGTCACGGGTCAGCGCGGTCTACTCCGCCCCGCCACGCGACAGTTTCATCGTGGCGCTCAAGGACGTGAAGGAAGTCTGGGAACTGTCCTGGGCCGGCACACCGGATTTCAAACCACGGCGGATCCCTGCCGGGGATTTCCTCGACGACTTCTCCTTTTCACCGGACTACAAACAGCTGCTGGCCACGTCGCGCAAGGCCCAGGGCGGTCAAGTGATCGACCTCGACAGCGGCAAGGTGGTCACCGACATACCGCTGCCAGGCATGCCGCATTTGGGCTCGGGGACCTATTGGAAACGCAACGGCGAGTGGGTGTTCGCCACGCCGAATATCAGCAAGGGGCTGATCTCGGTCATCGACTTCAAGACCTGGAAACTGATCAAGGAAATCCCGACCCTGGGGCCGGGTTTCTTCATGCGCAGTCACGTCAATTCACGGTATGCCTGGAGCGACGTGTTCTTCGGGCCCGACAACGATGCGATCCACCTGATCGACAAACAGACGCTGGAGATTGCCCACACCTTGCGCCCGATGCCCTGGAAAACCGCCGCTCATGTTGAGTTCACCCGTGACGGCCGTTATCTGCTGCTGAGCATCTGGGCCACCGACGGTGCGCTGATCGTTTACGACAGCAACACCCTCAAGGAGATCAAACGTATTCCGATGAACAAGCCTTCGGGCAAGTACAACGTGGGCAACAAGATCGAGTTTGCTGAGGGGACTTCGCACTAGGCCTTGGGTGTATATCCGTTTCTTCGGTAACGGCGGCTGACGGTTTCGCTTTTACAGCGAGTCACTTGGAAGAGCCCCAAGTAACCAAGGGCTTTTGCCCCTTTCGTTCGGTGCCTCGCCTAGGCTCGCCATGCCCTCGCTCCGGTCCTGCTCCGTGGGCCCGCCGCCATCGGCCATCCATGGCCGGGGGCGGCTAACCCGGCCGGCCTATCCTTCAAGCACACGCATTCCCCCTGTGGGAGCGGGCTTGCTCGCGAAGGGGCCGTGTCAATCGACATCAATGGCGGATGCCAGTCCGCCTTCGCGAGCAAGCCCGCTCCCACATTTGGATTTTTGCCTGGTGCGGGTTGGGTGTACGCCGCCGATGATCTGCGGGAGCGGGCTCGAAGGATAGGCCGGCCGGGTGGGCCGCCTCGCTTTTGATTTTGATCTTGATCTTGATCTGCCCCGTCGGAAGGCCGAGTGCAGGTTCTGCGCAGTGGGCACCGCGGCAAGGATGCCGCGGTAGCCGCCCCCGGCCATGGATGGCCGATGGCGGCCGGCCCACGGAGCAGGACCGGAGCGAGGGCATGCCGAGCCTAGGCGAGGCACCGTACGTCAGGGGCAAGAGCGTTTGGTTACTTGGCGCTTTTCCAAGTGACCCGCCGTAAGGGCGGAACCCTAAGTCGCCGTTACCGCAGCAACGGATATGTACTCCGAACGTAAATATTTCCCCTTCAGCCCAAGGTGTACCCGTTATCGACCTTCCAGTCCTGACCGTAGACACCTCGGGCGCCTTGAGACAGCTGAAAGATAATCACGTTAGCCACTGCTGCTGCATCGAGGAAATGACCAGGCAACAGACGTTTACCAAGAGTGTCAGCAACATCGCCAAGCTCCCCCTCGCTCAACCCCAGGTTGTCCCACATCGAGGTAGCAGTCGGTCCCGGAGAGACCAGATTAATACGCACATCAAAGCTCGCAAATTCCACCGCCAGCGTCCGCGCCTGAGCCGCGAGCGCAGCCTTGCTGGCAATGCAGGCGGCCAACCCGGGGAAGCTCGAACCGGTCAGAAAACTCCCGACAAACACCACCGAAGCAGGGCTCGCCAATTCACCCCGCAACGCCGCCAGCGTATTCAACGCCCCGGCACCGTTGACCGCCCACTGGCGCTGGAAGGCCTGCATGTCCAGGCTGTCGGCCATTTCGGCGACACCCGCGTTGGGCACCAGATAGTCCACGGGACCCAACGCCGCAGCGCGCTCGGACAGCTCGCGCAGGTCTTGCTGGCTCGTGACGTCCCCGGCAAACCACTGCAATCGCTCGCCGTAGATCTGCTGCAAGGCCGGCAATTCACCGAGGGTCCGTGACATCGCCAGCACCTTGACCCCGCGCGGTAACAGCGCGGCACACAGTGCCAGGCCAATCCCGGAGCTGGCACCCGTGACCACCGCCAAACGATCCTGAAACTCGGTTTTCATCATTTACTCCTGGGCATCACGGATGCCAAGCACTGGGGACATAGCGAGTCCCTATCTTTGAACAGGAGAAGAAAAAACGACTTGACGGCGATCAGATTTTTTCGACGTCGTTAGTGTTGCTGCAAAAGCGCCGGAGTGATCTCGCTGAACCGCAGCAAGCGACCGCCCTGTTCAGCAGCAAGCTTTTCAGCGGCCTCGCGACTGGAGAACGACGCCAGCACCACACCCATGGCGCCTTTGAGTTGGGTGCCAACCACGTAAAACGCGTCTTTGGCATCGATCAGGTGGGCGTCATCCGGCGCGTTCCAAGGGCTGCGGCCCATGTCGTGGACATACAGTTTTGCATCGCCATGATGATTTTCCGGCTGCAACCACCAACCGATCATTTCCGCCGTGGAGCAGAACTTCTTGACCCCGGCCCGCTCGACGACCTCGCCCTTGGGCCCGGGGAATCCGTTGATGATCATCCCGCAGACGTGGCATTCATCACTGGGATGAAAGGCTGCGGCGGCGTTGCTATAGGTGGCTTGTGCCGGGTTGTCACAGGCCGTCAGCAACAGACACATCATCAGGCCCACCACAGCGCGGACTGTCGCCAGATAAAACGTACTCATCGTCAACTGCTCCAAAACTATCAAAGTGGAAATTCATGTCGCCCGGCGACGAAACAACAGCCAGGCCGAGCCCAATGGCAGCGCCACCCAGAGCGACAGGCACAGCCAGAGCATCGAGCCCGGCATCGGCAAATCGCTGCCCAGCGTCAGCACACCCGTGGTGCCCCCGCCGGGCTCAAAACCGGAGAGGTTGATCAGGCGGTAGATGTCAGCGGGGTTGAGCAGCAGCAACCAAGGCAGCACTTTCGGGTTGAACTGCCCTTCGCTGAGCACCAACAGCGCCAGCAATGCCAGATCGAACACCAGCACGAAGAAGAACCAGACACCCAACGCCAGCCCGGCCGCCGTGGATTTCTCGGCGGACACACTGCTCAGCACATAGGCCAGCCCCAGAAACCCCCAACCCAGCAACGTCGACGACGCCATGAACCGGCCAAAAGCCCAGAGCAGCAGGCTCAGTTCGACATCGTCCACCAGCACGGCGATGGCCAGCATGGCGCAGCCGAAACCGATCAGTGTCGCCAGCGCCAGGATCAACCCGTGGCCGACGAACTTGCCGAGCAGAATCTGCCCGCGACCCAACGGGTACGTCAGCAACAGCAGTAAAGTGCCGCTCTCGTCCTCGCCGACGATGGCGTCATAGGCCAACAGCAACGCAATCAACGGCATCAAAAACGTCGCCAGACTGGCGAGGCTGGCGATGGTGGCCGGCACCGAGGTGAATCCCAATTGCCCAGAGGCCGCGGCGCCCAGCCAGGCGATGCCGATGGCCAGCACCGCGAACAACACACTGATCGCCAGCAACCAGCGATTGCGCAAACCGTCGCTGAATTCCTTGCGGGCCATGTTCCAGACAGCGTTCATACGGCCTCCCCGATCGGCGCCGCACCGGCCCGGCTCATGTAGTAGCGGTAAATATCTTCCAGAGACGGCTGATGGATTTCCACGTCGGCCGGTTCGTCTTCATTGAGCAGTTGGCGCAACAGCCCAAGCTTGCTGCCATTGAGCGCGGCGACTTCAAGACCTTCGACGCCCCAGCGCTCGGTGACGTGCCCGGCGTTGTTCCAGCGTTGCTGCAAGGGCCCGGCGTGCTTCAGGCCGTTGGCGCGAATCAGCGTCGGCAACCCGGCTTCCTCGCGCAAACTGTGCAGACTGCCCAGAGCCAGCAGGCGGCCCTGGGTCAGAATCGCTGCGCGGTTGATGTGCGCCTCGACACCCGGCAACACGTGAGAACAGAGAATGATGCTGGTGCCCTGGCTGCGCAGGCGATCGAGCAAGCGATAAAGATCCTGGGTGGCGATGGGATCGAGGCCGACGGTCGGCTCGTCTAGCAGCAACAAACGCGGCTCGCCGAGCAGCGCTTGCGCCAGCCCCAGGCGTTGGCGCATGCCTTTGGAGTAGGTCTTGACCCGTCGATGCGCCGCACCGGCCAGGCCGACCTCCTCAAGCAGCACCTCCACCTGAGCGAACGCGGCACCTTTGAGTCGTGCGAAATGACGCAAGGTCTCACGACCGCTCAGTTGCGGGTAAAACGTCACGTTCTCCGGCAGATAACCGAGCAGGCGTCGCACGTGGGGATCACTGGGCAAACGGCCGAACACCCTGACCTGCCCTTCGCTGGGCTGGAGCAGGCCAAGCACCAGTTTCATGCTGGTGGTCTTGCCCGCGCCGTTGTGCCCGAACAAGCCCAGCACTTCCCCTTCCGCCAGGCTGAGGTTGAGCTTATGCAACACCGTAGTGGAGCCATAGCGCTGGCTGACGCCTTCGATATCGATGACGTTCATGAGGTGGGCTCCTGGGTCAGGGTTTGAGTGGATGACTTCATCAGCGGATGGCTGTCCAGCACCCCCGGCGACTTCATCACCGGAAAGGCCCGTTGCACCCAGCGCAGCAACTCGATACCGGGGCTGTTCATCAACAGCCGCACTTGCGGGTACAGCCACAGCAAACGGTCGACGTTGTCATTGGGTTCGTAGACGATATCGCCGAGGCCGTCGTTGTTGCGGTCCCAGCCCAGGTAGTCGCTCCAGTAATTGCCCCGGCCATCCGCCGACCATTCCTGCAAGCGGGTGGCGACATACTTGACCTGTCGCTGGTTGCCGACGAAAGCGTTGTCGGCGATGCGGTTGTCCTCCGAGCCGGCGGTGAGGTGGATGCCCACGGCGCTGTGCTCGAAGTGGTTGTGTTCGATGCTGTTGAACAGCGAGTTGTAGATGAACAACGCCTTGCCCTCGGCGCCGCTGATCATGCTGTCGCCGGTCGAGCCGTCGCGCACGTCAGTGACGAAGTTGTCACGCAAGGTTGAATAGGTGATGTAGTTCATCAGGATCCCGTAGTTCTGATCCTGTTCGGAACGATTGCCAATCACCGTGAGCTTGCGGCTTTGCATCAAGGCGTAGCCGGTACGGGTACGGCGGGTGATGTTGCCGATCAGTTGGTTATCGTTGGCGAACATGTAATGCACGCCGTAGCGCAGGTCTTCCAGGGTATTGCCTTGCAGCAGGTTGCCGTTGGAGGTGTCGATGTAAATGCCGTCACGGGTGTCGCGCACCTGATTGCCAATGACCTTGGCGCCATGCACGGCATACAGATGAATGCCGTTGCCGCGATCCTGCGAGCGCATCGTCGGATCACCCTGAATGCGGTTGTCGATCAGGCTCACATCCTGAGTACCATCGACCCAGATACCGAACCCCTGGCCTTGCAGGCGATTGCCTTTAATCACCGCCCCATGGGCCTGGGGCTGGATAAACAGCGCTGCATTCATGGCCGTGAGGTCGTGCCCCCAATTCAGAAAGGTGCAGCCCTCGATGCCGACATCCGGCGCACTGATGATCAGACCGTTGCCCTGCCCCTCGCCCTGAAATACCGCACCCGGCTCGCAGACAATCTGCATCGGTTGATCGACGCTGAACGAGCCACGGTATTCCCCCGCCGGCAGGTGCCAGCGCTGCTCGGCGTCCACCGTCAACGGCAGCGTGGTGATGGGTTGCACCGCCAGCGCACTGCCGGACATCAGCAGGAGCGCAAACGCAATGACCTTCACCGGGTTTCCCTTGCTATCAGTCATTGCTTGGCTCCTGTCGATGGGCAATGCTCAGGCCTTCTCGACCTTCATGCGGCCGACCATTTCCATGTGCAGCGCATGACAGAACCAGCTGCAGTAGTACCAATGCAGGCCAGCCTTGTCGGCGGTGAAGGTGATCGATGAGGTCTGCTGCGGGCTGATTTCCATGCTCACGCCATGGTTGGTCATCACGAAGCCGTGGGTCACATCTTCGATCTGGTCGATGTTGGTGATGGTCACGGTGACTTCGTTGCCCTGCTTGACGGTGAACTCCGGCAGGCCATAGGCCGGGGCCATCGAGGTCATGTAGACGCGGACTTTGTTACCGTCGTGGATGACCTTGTTGTCGGTCTCCAGCTTGATGCCGTCCTTCGCGGCGATTGCCACGGTCTCGGCGAAAAACGGGTCGTTGCGGTCCCAGATCTTCTTGGTCTTGATCTGGTCGCGACGAGCCATGACGCAGTCGTGGGGTTCGGCGAAGGCCGGGCCGTCGTGCACCAGTTTCATTTCTTCGCCAGAGATATCGATCAACTGATCGTTTTCCGGGTGCAGCGGGCCGGTCGGCAGGAAGCGGTCCTTGGAAAACTTGCTGAGCACCACCAGCCACTGGCCGTCGGCCTCACGGGTTTCGGTCAGCGACGCATGGTTGTGGCCCGGCTGATACTGCACGTCGAGTTTCTGCTTGATGTAGTTGACCTTCTCGCCGGTGTAGGAGCGAACGGCCTCCTCCACGTTCCACTTCACCACCTGGCTGTCGATGAACAAGGTGGTGTAGGCATTACCGCGGCCGTCGTAGGTGGTGTGCAGCGGGCCCAGACCCAGTTCCGGCTCGCCGACCACCGCGTCACGCGGGTCCTTGAGTTTGTCGTCGAACAGATCATCCAGCTTCGCAGTGGCGATGATCGTGCAAGTGGGCGAGAGTTTGCCGGCGGCAATGAAGTACTTGCCATCGGGCGTCATATTGATGCCGTGTGGGTTCTTCGGCACCGGGATGTAACGGGTGAACGCGCTGTCCTTGCCGTCGTTTTTACGGCCGTCGACCACCGGCACCTTGGAGTCGCCGACAGTGATGAACTTGCCGGCCTTGATCGCCGCTTCGATGCGCTGGATGTTGAACACCACCACCCAGTCGCGCTCGTTACGCATCATGCCGCCCAGGTCGTAGGCCTTCTCCGAGTTGTAGCAGGTAGAAGCCGCGTACTTGCCGGTGTAGTCGGCGTCGGTGTTATCGAGGTTACCGTCAACGATGACCTGGAACGCCATCTCCATTTTCTCGGCATCAATGGCGTTGAACATGGTGTAGCTGTTCTTGTCCTGCAGGTCGAAGGTGCTGCCGTCATTGGGGTGCGGAATGATGAACTCGGCATTGGCGAACACGTACTTGGTGTGCGGGACTTTTTGCAGGCGCAGCCCGTGAACGGCCTGCACATTGGGCACGGTGAGCATCTTGTCGCACTTCATGATGTCCAGACGGATACGCGCAACGCGGCTGTTGGCCTTGTCGTTGATGAACAGGTACTTGCCGTCGTACTTGCCATCGGTCATCGACAAATGCGGGTGGTGGCAGTCGCCATTCCGGAAATGCGCGCTGTCGCCCATGACCCGTTTGCTTTCGTTGGTCAGGCCCCAGCCAGTGGCGGAATCGACGTTGAACACCGGGATGCGCAACAACTCACGCATCGACGGAACGCCCATGATCCGCACTTCCCCCTGATGGCCGCCGCTCCAGAAACCGTAGTACTGATCCAGTTCGCCCGGCCCGACGTGGGTTTTCAGTTGTGCGTCCTTGGCCGCTGCCGCCCATGTCTCACGGGTGAAGACCGCGCCACCGATGGCCGAGGCACCGGCCAGTACCGCCCCGGTCACCGCGCTGGTGCCCAGGAAGCCGCGACGACTGAGGCCTGTCGGTTCCGGCACTTCAGTGGTTTTTTTGGATTCTGTGTCGTTCATCAGGTGTTTTCCTTGAAGGGATAAAAACGGTCACTGCGCACAGGCGCTCGCGGGGTTCATTCCAGAGCGGTCACTTCCACGACAGGTATCAGTTGCACAGCAGCGGGTGCCGGTTTGCCGCGCTTCTTGCGCTTGTTGATCAGCGGCGGGCATTTGTTGTCGTTCTGGTACGTCATCTGGCAATCGAGGCAGTAGTGGCACTCGTTGGCATTGATGTGGCCATCCGGGTGAATCGCCTGGATCTCGCATTCCTTGGCGCACAGTTGGCAGGGTGTGCCGCAGTCCTTGCGGCGTTTGAGCCAGTCGAACAGGCGAAATTTGCTCGGAATCGCCAGCGCCGCCCCCAAGGGGCAGATGTAGCGGCAATAGACTTTGCGCGTGAAGATGTTGATGACCAGCAGCGCCACCGCGTAGAGCACGAACCACCACTGGCGGTCGAACCTGAGGGTGATGGCGGTCTTGAACGGTTCCACTTCGGCGAACAGTTCGGCGGTGGACATCGACTCCAGGGAGATGCCGAACAGCAGCAGCAAAATGATGTATTTGATCGCCCACAGCCGCTCATGGACCGCGAACGGCAATTCGTATTGGGGGATTTTCAGCTTGCGCGCGGCTTCGTTGATCAACTCTTGCAAGGCCCCGAACGGACACAGCCAGCCGCAGAACACACCGCGGCCCCACAGCAGAATGCTCGCAGCGGCGAAGACCCAGAGCATGAAGATCAGCGGATCGGTGAGAAACAGCTCCCAGCGAAAATGCTCGAACAGCGCATGCACAAAGGTCAGGACATTGACCACCGACAACTGCCCCAGCGTGTACCAACCGAGAAACACCACGGTAAAGAACAGGTAACCGCGGCGCAGCCAGTGCAGAAAATGCGGCCGGCGGGTGAACTTGTCTTGCAGGAACAGGATGGCCGTCAGCAGCAGCAACGCGGTCCCGAGTACGCCGATCTGGAAGTGTTTCTGGTACCAGATGGTCAACCACATTGGCCGACCGGCTTCCTCGATGGCGGCCAGTTCTTCGGCGCTGGGCAGTGGCCGTTCAAGGTACGGCTCGGGCAGTTGATAAGGCAGTTCGAAGCTGCTGAACGTGCCACTGACCGGCCCGGTCTGACGACGCACCAGCAACTCCAGGGACCAGGGCGATCCCGGATCGAACTTCGCCGGTTCGCGCACAATGAAAATCGACATCTCAGTGAATTCCGGCATGCCCTTGGCAAACACGTCGGAGAGCCGCTGATGGTCCATGTCGCGAAAACTGATGACGTTGCCGAACTGGCGCAATTGCACCCGATCGAAAATCCCGCCGCGCACATACCCCGAGCCTTTATAGGAAAACAGCCCACGACCCAGCACCGCGATGGCCTGTTCGCCAGGCTTGAGGTCTTGCATGAGGAATCGATATTGATTGTCGCCCAGCAGCGCGCGGCCGATGGTCGGCGGATTCAGGTCGGCGGTGTAGAGCTCGATAAAGGTCTCATCCACCTGATCGGCGGCGGCGTTTTCCACGCCTTCGGCGTCGGTGCCCTTGAAGGCGGCGTCGACCTGGCCACGAGTCAGGTTCAAGCGGCGGATGGCGCCGTTGCCGGTCAGTTGTTCCCAGGTGGCAGGCTCGAAAAAGTCCTGGCGTACGGTGGCGGGCTTGTGCGCCACACGGGCAGTGTCCTCGACCAGCTTGAGTGATACGGCCACGTCGTGTGCGGCGCGCATGATGATCTCGTTGACTACCATCGCCGTGACGGTAGCCCCTGCAATCGCATCGACGGTGACCGCGTTCGGGTCACTGGAATGGCCGACGACGACCCGCTGGCTGACCTTGACGCCTTTGTATTTGGCGCTGAAGCCGTGCAGTTTTGCCTCAGGGATGCCTATCAGCAGAATCGGCTCGTGGTGCTCCAGCACATAGGCATCCTGAATCATGCCGGTCGTGTCGAGAATCACTTGGGTGTTGATCGGTTTGCCCGAGTAGGCCGGAATATCCACCACGTCCAGGCTCTGGAACACATAACCGAGCACCTTGCCGGCGGCGGACAGTGTGCGCACCTTGACCCGGCCTTCGGGGGCGGAAACGGAATCGGTCTGAGGGAAGGTTTTCTCGATGCGCTGCTGCTCGATGTCGCCGTACTGCTTGGCCTGCACCCCGTCGAAGGTGGCGAGCATCAGCATCAGCAGGACCACCAGCCCGACGCCCCAGGCGCGCAGGTTGCCGTGTATCGAAGGCTGATGGATTGTCATGGGTTCGCTGATTTCAAAAGGGCTTTCGGTCATGTTAGGGAGCGTTGCGCCCCCTGCCCTTGATTGAAATCAACTTGAGTCCATAGAGGACACGCAGTCTCAAACCGTGCGTGAAAACTGTCCTTTTTGCTCACCCCCCAGATAGGCGTCAAACGCCATTGCGGCACTGCGCATCATCAAATGCCCTTGTGGCAGCAGCACCAATTCGTCGCGGTGAATCTGCAGCAACCCATCACGCACATGCTCGCCCAGCTGCGCCAGCGCCTCGGCAAAATACTCGGTGAAGCGAATGCCATGACGCGCCTCATACTTGTCGAACGCGATACGGCCATGGCACATCAGGTCGCTGATCACCTCGCGGCGCAGCAGGTCGTCGGCGTTCAAGCGATAACCCCGATGCACTGGCAACAACCCTTGATCGATACGGGCGTAGTACTGCGAAAGCTCCTTGACGCTCTGGCTGTAGCTGTCGCCGACCTTGCCGATCGACGACACCCCAAGGCCGATCAAATCGCAGTCGGCATGGGTGGAATAGCCCTGAAAGTTACGCTGCAAGGTGCCATTGGCCCGGGCCAGCGCCAGCTCGTCCTCCGGCAAGGCGAAATGATCCATGCCGATGTAGACGTAACCAGCCTCGGTCAGACGGCGGATGGTCAGCTCGAGCAATTCCAGCTTGCGCTCCGGTGGCGGCATGTCGGCGGGGCGAATCAGCCGTTGCGCGCGGACCATTTCCGGCAAATGCGCGTAGCTGTAGGCGGCAATCCGGTCTGGACGCAGCGCGATGATCTTGCTGAGGGTGACGTCGAAACTCTGCACGGTTTGCAGTGGCAGACCGTAGATAAGGTCGACGCTGATCGACTTGAATTGCGCCTCGCGCGCCGCAGCGACCAGCGCATAAATCTGCTCTTCACTTTGCAGGCGATTGACCGCTGCCTGCACGTCGGGGTCAAAGTCCTGCACGCCGAAGCTCAGGCGATTGAAGCCCAACTGGCGCAACGACTGAATCTGCTCGGTGCTGATGGTGCGCGGGTCGACCTCGATGGAAAACTCATGGTCATCGCTGTCATCCATGTTGAACGCCTGGTGCAGGCAGTCCATCAGGTCCGCCAGCTGTTCGCTAGTCAGATAGGTCGGCGTGCCGCCCCCCAGGTGCAACTGGGTGAGTTTGCGGGTGTTGTCGAACAAGGCCGCCTGCATCGCGATTTCACGCTTGAGGTACTTCAGGTACTCGACGGCGCGATGGGTTTTCTGGGTAATGATTTTGTTGCAGGCGCAGTAGTAACAAAGGCTTTTGCAGAACGGGATGTGGATATACACCGACAACGGTTTCGGCGCGGCCACCTGATTGCTGTCGCGGGCGGCACGCTGATAGTCGTCAACGGCAAACGCCTGGTGAAACTGCGGTGCCGTGGGGTAAGAGGTATAGCGCGGCCCCGGGTGGTCGTACTTTTCGACCAGGGCGCGATTGAAATCAAATGTCGTGTTCATGATCGATCAACTCGCAATGGGCCCGCCCAAATCCTTTTCAAACAGGTTGCAGATGGCATCCACTTCCGGCCGACCGGCGGGAAGGATGCTGATGAAACGGTCTGACAACTCAATCAACCCATCCCGGCTCAATTGCTCCAGCACCGGCCAGACAGAGGAAAAGTACTTGGAAAAAACCAGACCGTAGCGCCTCTCGATAGCGCGGATATCCAGTTCCTGATCACAGGCCAGACGCTCCATGACCATGTGCCTGATCTGATCCCCCGCCTCGAAGCGCCAGCCTCGATACGTCGGCAATTGCCGCATGTCCAGTTGCTGTTGATAGCGTTCAATCTCGTCGGTGTTTTGCGTATACAAATCGTCGATCTGGCTGATCGCACCCAAACCGAATCCGACATGATCGCAATAGCCGTGACGGGAGAAACCCTCACAGGTACGGCGCAACCGGCCGCGCTCCTGGGCGACCGCCAAATCATCATCAGGCCGGACAAACTGCCCCAGACCGATGTAGTGATAACCCGCACAAAGCAGTTGCTCGAAGCAGATCTGGCGCATCGCGCCTTTATCGTCCGGGCTACACAGTTCCCTGATTTTGTCACCGAGTGCCGGCCGATAGCGGCGTGGTGGCCGGGCATAATCGAACACCATCAGCCGGTCCGGCTCCAGCTCGATAATGGTCGCCAGCTTCAGCGCAAAACTGTCTGGCGTCTGCCAGGCGTGGCCAAAACCCAGATCGACGTTGATGGATCGAAAGCCAAAGGTGCGCGCGGCATCCATGAGCGACTGAATCGGCGCCGGGTTCTGGTAGCAGGCCACCGACCTGTCACAGTCGGCGTCGATATCCGGAACGCCGATGCTCACATGATTGAAACCTTGGTCGCGCAACAACCTCATGGTCGACCAGTCGGTATGGTGAAGGTCCACCTCGACGCTGTAGTCGCCTACTTCATGTTCGAGAAAGTTGAACCGGCCACGCAGGTGACTCATGAGCCGCTCCAGATTGGCAGGCGCGGGTGTTCCGCCCCCCAGATGAAACTGCTCGACCCGTTGCTCTGCACCGAGGTGACAACCGACGAGGTCGATTTCCCGCTCCAGATGCTGAAGGCACTGCTCGATACCGTTGTACTCGCTGGCGATATCACGTGGGGCACAGGAAGACGGCTTGAGGCTGGAAGGCAGTTGCACGTTCAGGGACAGCGGACGGCACTTCTGGCGGCTGACGCGCAGTGCACGAAGCAGATCCAGAGAGCCAACACCGTCATGAAATTTTTGCGTGTCGGCATGACAGTTAGGGTCAAGCACGCCTTGATCGCACCGATCGATCTCGCCTGGGTTGTGAAATAAATCGAGCATGACCGTCTCCGAGACTGGCTGCGGATTTTCAGTCTCCCGGTTTAACCATCCATGCTCCTTGATTTGCATCAAGCGCAAGCCAAGTGTCTGCACAACGGACCACCGGTCAAACCCGATTACCACGTCAGGTAAAACATGCCCTTGGCCAGCAGCACGATGACGATCATGTGGCAGAACAGGCTGCCATGGATGAAGTGCAGGTATCGCGGGCTCATCCGGCCGCTTTTGAACAACAACATGGCGCCCAGGAAATGCAGCAGCACACTCACGGCCACCGCGATTTTCAACGCCAACAATGTGCCGAACGATGAGGCCAGTGGTGAGGCAAGGGCTGGCAAGTAGCGCAACCAGACCATGCCCAGCCCCGCACCGAACAACACCAGCAGCACCCACGGCATCAGCGAGCGGGCCCGGCGACCGATACCCTGCTCTACCAGCAGCATCACTCTGGCGGGTAACTGTTTGCGGATGCTTTCCAGGAACAGGACTTCGAAGAACACCGTGCCGATGAAGATCAGCGCGGCAAACAGGTGCAAGGTCAGAATCAGCGGATAGATCATGGTGTTTTCGCCTTGGGTCAAGGCAACCCGCGCTACGGCGAACATTGGGGTGAGCGCACTGGCTGTCGGTCTCTTGAGACTACAGAGACTGCCTGGGTATTCGGTTGATACCGATCAAGAAAGCCGCAAAACACTCAAGCTTGTGTGCATATCCATTTCTGCGGTGATGGCTGATTACGGTTTCGCTTTTACAGCGAGTCACTTTCGAAAAGCGCGAAAGTAACCAAAGCGCTTCTGCCCCTTTCGTTCGGTGCCTCGCCTAGGCTCGGCACCGAACGAAAGGGGCAAGAGCCCTTGGTTACTTGGGGCTTTTCCAAGTGACTCGCTGTAAAAGCGAAACCGCCAGCCGCCGTTACCGCAGAAACGGATATGTCCCCCAACCTTAACTGAACAGCGTGGCGCCGACCCGTTCAGTGCCCACGAATGTAATGCTCCAGTTGCCGAATCAGATCCGCCTGTTCGACGATGGCTTCCTTGACCAGATCCCCAATCGATAACAGCCCGATCAGTTCTCCATCGTCCACCACCGGCAGATGTCGCAAATGACTGTCGGTCATGACCGCCATGCAACGCTCGATGCTCTGCTGACTGTCAGCGGTCACCACGGGCGCGCTCATGATGTCGCGCACCGGCGTACCGACCGAAGAGCGCCCCTGCAGCACGACCTTGCGCGCATAGTCGCGCTCGCTGATCACGCCGACCACCTGCCCGGCCTCGATCACCGGAAGCGCGCCCACGTTCTTTTCGGCCATGATCCTCAGGGCTTCAAGCACCATTTCATCGGGCGCGATGCTATGCACCTGGCGGTTTTGCACGACCTTGAGTTTCAGCAACTGTGCGGCTGTTTTCATCAGTGCCTCCGATACCGTTGCGCGATCCTGTTGACCATCTTCAAGCCACCCCGACTTGCACCGCACCGGCGTTCAAGCGCACAGGCCAGACACGCAGACGCTGTTGTGGGTACTCCAGGCAGCTACCGTCCTCAAGGCGGAAATGCTGTTTGTAGATTGGCGATGCAACGACCAGATCACCCTTGATGCTGCCGACCAACCCGCGACCGATCACATTCGCCCCGGATTGCGGGTCATGGTTGTCGATGGCGTAAAGGGTCTTGCCGTGAACATTCGGCAGGTAGAACAGCGCCACTTGCGCGCCGTCGAGCCAGACGACAACGCCGGAGTTGCTGACCAGATCCTGTTGCTCGCACACCGTTTGCCAGGCCTTGGGGTTTTCCAGGGAATCGATGCGTTGGGTATTGGACTGGCTCATCAGGCAATCTCCTCGATAACAGGGATAAGGTTGAGTTCGGCGGCCATGATCGGGCGCCGCTGGCCGCGTTCCTGGACAAAATGGATGTCCGGGTCCGGGCGTTTGTCGTTGACGAAGGTACGGAAACGCTTGAGTTTTTCCGGGTCTTTGAGGGCGTTGGCCCACTCGCACTCATAGCGATTGACCACCAGTTCCATCTGCGATTCGAGCTCTTCACCCAGCCCGAGGCTGTCGTGGATGATCACGTCCTTGAGGTAATCGAGGCCGCCCTCCAGGCTTTCGCGCCACACCGAGGTACGCTGCAATTTGTCGGCGGTGCGGATGTAGAACATCAGGAAGCGGTCGATGTAGCGGATCAGGGTTGCATCGTCGAGGTCGGTTGCGAACAGTTCGGCATGGCGCGGGCGCATGCCGCCGTTGCCGGCGATGTAAAGGTTCCAGCCTTTCTCGGTGGCGATCACGCCAACGTCTTTGCTCTGGGCCTCGGCGCATTCACGGGTGCAACCGGACACCGCGAATTTGAGTTTGTGCGGCGAGCGCAGGCCCTTGTAGCGGTCCTCGATGGTCAGGGCCATTTGCACGCTGTCCTGCACGCCGTAACGGCACCAGGTGCTGCCGACGCAGGACTTCACCGTCCGGGTCGATTTGCCATAGGCATGCCCGGTTTCGAAACCCGCTTCAATCAGATCGGCCCAGATGTCCGGCAGTTCATGCAACTGCGCGCCAAACAGGTCGATACGCTGGCCGCCGGTGATTTTGGTGTAGAGGTCGTATTTCTTCGCCACCACACCGATCGCGATCAGTTTGTCGGCGGTGATCTCGCCACCGGGGATGCGTGGCACCACCGAATAGGTGCCGTTTTTCTGCATGTTGGCCATGAAGGTGTCGTTGGTGTCCTGCAACGGCACCAGCGACGCGTCCATGATCGGCTGGTTCCAGCACGACGCGAGGATCGAGCCCACCGCCGGTTTGCACACGTCGCAACCGGTGTGGCCACGACCATGCTTGGCCAGCAGTTCTTCGAAGGTGATCACCCCTTCTACCCGCACCAGCGCATAAAGCTCCTGACGGGTATAGGCGAAGTGTTCGCACAGGCTTTTGTCGACGCTGACGCCACGGGCAATCAACTCGTGCTCGAAGACCTGCTTGAGCAGCCCGGCACAACCACCGCAACCGGTGCACGCCTTGGTCTGCGACTTGAGCAGGCCGAGGTCAGTGCAGCCACCGTCGATGGCCGAGCAAATGGAACCCTTGGTGACGTTGTGGCACGAGCACACCGTGGCCGATTCGGGCAAGGCGCCTGGGCCCAGGGTCGGCGCGCCTTCGGACGACGGCAGAATCAGGCTGGCGGGTTCCGCCGGCAGCGCAATCGCGTTCTGCATGTATTGCAGCAGCGTGTCGTAATAGCTGTTGTCACCGACCAGCACCGCACCGAGTACGTGCTTGCCGGTCGCGTCCACCACCAAACGTCGATAGCTGGCCGTGGTTTCGTCGATGAACTGATAGCTGCGCGCGCCCGGTGTGCTGCCATGCGCGTCGCCGATGGAGCCGACATCGACGCCCAGCAGTTTGAGCTTGGTCGACATGTCCGCGCCCATGAACGGCTCGGCGGTTTCGTTGCACAACAATGCGGCAACACCGCGCGCCATTTGGTAGCCCGGGGCGACCAGGCCAAAAATGCTGCCATTCCACGCGGCACACTCGCCGATGGCATAGATGTTCGGATCGCTGCTCTGGCATTGGTCGTCAATCACGACGCCGCCGCGCGGGCCGACTTCCAGCGAGCATTGACGGGCCAGTGCGTCTTGCGCACGGATGCCGGCGGAGAACACGATCAGGTCGGTTTCAAGGAATTCGTCATTGGCGAAGTTCATCCGGTAGCGGTATTCCTCGCCTGCGCTGATCGATTGCGTGCCGCGCGACAGGTGCACACCGACGCCAAGCCGCTCGATCTGCGCCTTGAGCGCCAGGCCACCGTACTCGTCCAGCTGCACCGGCATCAGGCGCGGGGCGAATTCCACTACATGAGCTTCCAGACCCAGGGTTTTCAGCGCGTTGGCGGCTTCCAGACCCAGCAAACCACCGCCAACCACCACACCGCGTCGGGCGTTGCTTGCCGCGGCACGAATGGCGTCGAGGTCTTCGAGGGTGCGATACACCAGGCGCGAATCGCCCTCGGCGCCTTCGATCGGCGGCACAAACGGATAGGACCCGGTGGCCAGCACCAATTTGTCGTAGGAGACACAGCCTTGCTCGGTGATCACCTGGCGACGGGCACGGTCGATTTCCAGGACCGGCACCCCCAGATGCAGGGTTACGCCCGGGGTCTGGTACAGCGAGGCTTCACCGAGGGCCAGCGACTCGGCATCGCGGCCGGAGAAATACTCGGAAAGGTGCACGCGGTCGTAGGCACGCATCGGCTCCTCGCTGAACACGTGCAGCCGATAGTGATCAAGGGCACCGCGTTCGATCAGCTGTTCGACACAATGATGTCCGACCATGCCATTGCCGATCACGATCAGCGTTTGCAGCTTGTTCAAAGTGGCAACATTGGAATTCATAAGAGACACCCGTCGATAGCTGTTCAAAAAGCAAAAAAAAACGCCTGAAACCTTGCGGTTCCAGGCGTCTTTGCCTGTTCATTTACGGTGCCAGGTCAGGCATCTATGCCGGATCCACCGATGTTGCCCACGACCTGATCGGCCAATCGATCGTCGTTGACCGAGGGGGCTGCCCACTCGACTGCGTTCACAGTGGGCCTGAACAGTGTCTTGCAGACTTTGTGCCAGTCGGCCATTGGCAGTCCTTGCGCCAGTAAACGTTGACCACAGGCGCCCATCAAAGCCTGATATTTGCCTTCGTATAGTGCAGCGCGGGGGTGCGCGGCCTTATAAAAGTGCACAAAGGCTATCCCGTTCCGGATCAGAATTTGCCACCCAGCGGGTATTCGATCGCCAGGCGGATCTGATTGGCGTCCAGCTCCGCTTGCGCCGCATTCCCGCGATGAACCGCATGGCGCAGGCTGAACGCGAGGTTTTTCGCGACGCCCGACTGCACCACGTATTTGGCCTGCAGATCACGCTCCCAGTGCTTGCCGCCCTGCCCGTAACCCAGCCATTTGTAGCCGCCGTTCGGGTCCATGTGCGTACCGTCGATGCCGCTGCCGCGCACGTACAGGGCGCCGAAGGTCAGGCCGGGAATGCCATAACCGGCCATGTTCAGATCGTAGCGCGCTTGCCAGGAAGCCTCCCGGGGCGCGTTGAAATCGGACAGCGCCACGGCGTTGCTCAGGTAGATCGCGCCACGGGTCACGTAATCGAAGGGTGTGTCGCCATCGACCTTTTGATAGCCCAGGCCGAAGCTGTGGGCACCGAGCTTGTAGGTCGACAGCAAACTCCAGGTGCGCATTGACATTCCGGCAGACAGCGGCCTGGCCGAATGTCTGGAGTCGGCGGGTTTGAAGCAGGTCGATACCGTGGCGCAAATGGC
Source organism: Pseudomonas sp. ANT_J28 (assembly GCF_008370005.1). Classification (NCBI taxonomy): domain Bacteria; kingdom Pseudomonadati; phylum Pseudomonadota; class Gammaproteobacteria; order Pseudomonadales; family Pseudomonadaceae; genus Pseudomonas; species Pseudomonas sp. ANT_J28. The sequence goes on along the minus strand of NZ_VOBM01000019.1, from coordinate 82,077 downwards.
CAAGGGCACGCCGCCGCAAACAGCCAATGGAGTTCAGCAGTTCGCTGTGGTGACTCAAGCCATTGGCTGATCGCTATCCCTCACAGTCTTTTTTATGGAGCGTCACCCGTATGTCTGAACCTACCGTTCTGCTGTTGGCTCGCGCCGACGGCAGCCGCGTTACCACGTCTTTTACAGCAGCGTCTTTGGGTGCTTTCGATCCGTTCAAGGACGGTCGCCAACTGGCCTACAACGGCCCGGATGGCGTGTCAGCGGGCATCGTGCACATCAGCGGAACGCTCGATAGCGATGACTTTCCGCACACCGAAGTGATCGTGATCCACGCCGGCCACGTCGTGCTGCAATCCGAAGCGCAGACGCTGGAACTGGGTGTCGGCGCCAGCGCCGTGATCGGTCGCGGCACAGCGCTGCGACTCCAGGCTCATGCTGATACGTGCTGGGCATTTTGTGCCGTCACCAGCCCCACCGCACAGCCGACACCCGGCCTGACCGCGCTCGATCCGCTGGACATACTCTCGCCTTCGCTCGCACCGGAACCGCAGATTTTGATCGGACCGACGCCGCAGTGCCGCTCACACAATGCCTTCGAAGACGACGCCACCCACCTGCGCGTCGGTGTTTGGGATTCGACACCGTATGAGCGTCACGGCCGGCCCCACAAACTCCATGAGCTGATGAACCTGATCGAAGGCAGCGTCACCCTGCTGACGCCTGATGGAACGAGCGTGGAGGTCAGCACCGGCGACAGTGTGTTTGTGCCGCTAGGGGCACCGTGCGCGTGGAAAAGTACGCGGTATGTGCGCAAGTTCTATGCAGTGAAGTAGTGGCGTAGTACTTGACGGTCTCTACCTGTGGATCAGGCCCAACACCGCCAACTTGATTGCCCGAAAGGCCTATGACTTGATTCGCGCGAGCCAGGGCTTGTCCTTTTCTTGACGTGAGAGGCTCCGCGGATTCAAGCCGTAGCCATTTCAGAGCTTGGCGATCGAGACTTCGGTGGATTTGACGAAGGCAATCACCTCGCTCCCCACTTTCAATTCAAGATCGCGCACTGAACGGGTGGTAATCACCGATGTGACGATACCGGAGGCGGTTTGCACATCGATTTCGGAGACCACTTCGCCTGTCACAATTTCCTTGATGACACCCTTGAACTGGTTGCGGACGTTGATCGCTTTGATGGTCATGATGAAGCTTCCTGTCTGATGTCGAATACATCCGCACGGATGTGCAGGCCTTCAAAATGAACCTCCCGGATCAATATTAAAAGGAATATATATTGATTCACTTATTCCTGAATAGAATATAAAGTCCGCCCAGCATCTGCCACAACGCCACGGTGCTTTGTAAAGGCTTGGGTGTGCTTGAGTTCAGTGGATTGTGCCGAAGCCTTGTAAAACCACTCAATGTAGTCAACGATGCGATTGGCCTTCGTTCCTTGTTTTGTGCCATGGACCCTGCCCCATTTCCTGAATGTTCAGGACTAAAGTTCGCGCACATTACCCACAAAAGACCGGATGACAGCAGAACCGACTATCCTTTCGGAAAGTGAACGCTGCACTCTTGGCAAAAAGGGACGCCATGCCAGACCATGATCGCGCCATCGGCTCCAGACCCGGCATCACAGGCGTTGATCGAACCTGTCTGATCAAGCCCAGGCTACTCTGGATGGCTTCAATTTCGGTTTTCTGTCTTTTCACGGCAACTCCCGGATATGGCCAGAACCTGCCCACCGCAGTGGGTGTCGAAAACGCCACGGTTACGGTGATTCAAGCGCAGGAAATCGTTTCCAGGGCCACCCTCGAAGCCGTTCGCTGGAGCGGCCCTGAATCCGGCCCGCAAGCCTTGCGGGGCAAGAGCATCGCCTTTGTCGCAGAAGATTTGCGTAACGGAGGAATTGTCGGTGTCGCGCAGGGCGCTCGCGAGGCAGCCAAGGCGATGGGCTGGACGCTGAAGATATTCGATGGCGCGGGATCATCGGCCGGGCGCGCGAAGGCCTTTTCCGATGCCCTGGCAGCGAAACCCGACGGCCTCATTCTGTGCGGCTCCGATGCCCTTGAGAACAATGCGGCGCTGATCCTCTTCGCCAACAAAGAGGTGCCGGTGGTTGGCTGGCACGCCGGGGCACGACCCGGGCCGATTGACGGCACGCCGGTGGCCATGAACGTCACGACCGACCCGCTCGAAGTGGCTCGCCTCACGGCCATGGCGGCAGTGGCACAGTCAAACGGACACGCCGGCGTGGTCATCCTGACCGACTCCAAGTACAGCATCGCCATGGCGAAAGCCAAGGCCATGGAAAACGTCATTCGGGCCTGTCGGGAATGTACGTTGCTGGAAGTGCGCGATGTCGCGATCTCCGAAAGTAGCGAGAAGATGCCAGCGATCACCAAGGAGCTGCTTCAGCGCTATGGCAAACGCTGGACCCACACGCTGGCCATCAACGATATCTATTTCGATTACTCGATTTCCTCATTGACCAACGCCGCAATACCCAGTGACGGCATCAGTCTGTTGTCTGCCGGTGATGGCAGCGCTTCGGCTTTCTTGCGCATACAGGCAAAAACCTACCAGACCGTCACCGTGGCCGAGCCGCTCAACCTACATGGCTGGCAAGTGATGGATGAATTGAACCGGCTGTTTGCAGGTCAGCCGGTGAGCGGCTTCGTCGCGCCGATTCACCTGGTCAATGCCGACAATATCGCCTTCGACGGCGGGAAGAAATTCCAGTACGACCCTGACAATGGCTATCGAGACATCTATCGCCACCAATGGAATCCCTGATATTGGACGTTACTTCCCGGCTCGGACGCCAGCTATTGCCGCAATCGCTACGCGCACAGTTCACACTGGCGTTTCTGACGCTGGCGCTGCTGATCCTGGCGAGTGGTGCAACGGCGGTCTACGCCTTGCGCACGTCAAACAACGCCACCCGCCAGCTGACGGATGAACGACTGGTCCGCATGCAAGATGGGCAAGACATGCTGCAGCGTACCTTGCTGATCGAACGCCAGACCGATCAGCTTCTGACAACCCGCTCCCCCGACACCCTGCGTTCAAGCTATGTGGCGACCGTCGAACAGCTTGAAGCCCTTGATCAACTGGTGCAGCAGCTGACTGCCGCGAACAGTGGCGTGGCGATACTCGACATGCATCAGTCGAGTCAGATGTTCCGCAATACCGCCAACATCGTTGCGCAGCTGCGAGAAAGCCTGCTGCAAATCGAGGTCACCTTCGAGCAAACCATGGAGGATCACACCGCCCGGTTAACCGCGACGCAGACCCGGGCCAGCCTGGAACTGGCAGTGTTACTTTTCGATCTGCCGCAGACTGTTGACAATGATGCTGTGCAACGGCTGCGGATCCGCTATGAGCGACTGTCACGCACCGCAGGCAAGTTACCCGACGCTAATGTGGAGACACCCGATCTCTTCTCCCTGCGCCTGAGGCTCATCAATCAGCACAACGTCATACAGCGCTTCAATGAGGAACTGAAGAATGAGGCCGGGGTTCTGGTCGCGGTGGCCCGTGCGCAATCCAGTGCTTACACCGAAGACTATCGCGAAGCCCTGCAGCGCCTGGTCGAGGCCTCAAATCGTAGCCAGCAATGGGTGCTGATCATGTTGGGCGCCAGCCTGGTGTTCGCCTGGTTCGTGACCCGGGTCTTCATGGGCCGTCATGTGCTCGTGCGTCTGAATGAAATAAGCCGGCAATTGCGTCAGGAACACACTGACAAAACGCATTTGATGATGGCGGAACAGGGGAAGGACGAGATCGGCAACATGGCTCGCGCGGTGAATCAATTCCTCAAAGACCGACTTCAGCTGGAAAAAAGAACGGTCCAATTGAGTATCGCCACAGAGCGGCTCGCCCTGCAAAACAGCCGATTAGAGCAAGAAGCCGTCATCCGTGCCGGACAAGGTCATGTCCTGGAGCTGATCGCCAGGAGCACCGAGCTTGCAGAAGTCCTCGACAGCCTGGCTCACCTGGTGGAGTCCCAGCTGAAGGGGATGATGGTGTCCATCCTGGTGCTGGATGAGGATGGCAAGCACCTGCTGCACGGGGCCGCCCCCAGTTTGCCGACAGCCTATAACCAGCTCATTGACGGGATTTCGATCGGTCCGAACGTCGGTTCATGCGGCACTGCGGTGTATCGACGAGAACCGGTCATCGTCACGGATATCGAGCTGGATCCGCTGTGGGAGCAGTACCGTTCAGCCGCTGCGCCCTATGGGTTTCGCGCCTGCTGGTCGACGCCGATTCTGTCCCATGAGCGAAAGGTATTGGGTACGTTTGCCTTGTATTCCAACACCGCACGCAGCCCCAGCTCGACCGAGACGCGACTGATCGACATGGCGACACCTCTTGCCGGCATTGCGATAGAACGCCAACTGACCGAAAAACGTATTCGCTATATGGGGGACCATGACGCACTGACCGGGCTGCCGAATCGCACACTGCTCGAAGACCGTCTCAAGCAGGCAATACTTTATGCTCAGCGCTACAACCGCCTGGTGACGGTGGTGTTTCTCGATCTGGACAAATTCAAACTGGTGAATGACAGCCTTGGGCACAGTGCTGGAGACGAACTGCTGAAAACCGTCGCCCAGCGCATGCTGGAGTGTGTACGCCGCACCGACACCGTCGTGCGACTGGGTGGCGACGAGTTTGTGATCATCCTGTTCGACCAGCCCTCAGACCTCGACGGCGTTACTCCAGCCCTGCACAAAATCCAGGAAGCCATCCTGCGGCCGATTCAGCTCAGCGGACATACACTCCACGTCACCTGCAGCATGGGGTTGGCCACCTACCCTGCCGACGGCAGCGATACCGACACGTTGCTCAGCAATGCGGACGCCGCCATGTACCGGGCCAAGGAGCTGGGTCGCAACAGTTATCAGTTCTATACGAGCGAGATGAATAACAAGGTTCAGGGCAAGCTCGCCATGCAAGACGGGCTTCGAAACGCACTCAACCATGACGAGTTCCTGCTGCTGTACCAGCCACAGGTGGATTTGCAGTCAGGTCAGATTATCGGCGTAGAGGCACTGATCCGCTGGCAGCACCCCGAACTCGGCATCGTGTCTCCAATCAAATTCATTCCGCAGGCCGAAGAGACCGGGTTGATCGTGCCCATCGGCGACTGGGTGGTCCATACCGCGTGCAGACAGAACAAGGCCTGGCAGGACGCGGGCTGGCCCCCGATCACCATGTCGGTGAATATTTCAGCACGCCAGTTCATCGAAAGGGACCTGATCGATCGGGTGAGGCATGCCTTGCAAGAAACTGGACTGGACCCGATGTACCTTGAGCTGGAGCTGACCGAAAGTCTGATCATGCAAGACCTTCAGCAAGCCATCAGCAAAATGAAGGAACTGCAATCTATGGGGATCAGTCTCTCGATCGACGACTTCGGCACCGGCTACTCCAGCCTCGCAGCATTGAAAAGCTTCCCGATCGCGAGACTCAAGATCGACCAGTCTTTCGTGCGCGATCTGCCCGACAACGAGAACGACAAAGCCATCGCCACCGCAGTGATTTCGTTGGGGCACAAACTGAACCTCAAGGTCATTGCCGAAGGTGTCGAAACCGAAGAGCAGCAAACCTTCCTGCGTGAAAACGGCTGCGATGAAATTCAGGGCCACTTTTTCAGCAAAGCAGTAAGCGCAGAGGAAATCAGTGTGTTACTGCGTACGCCCCGGTTGCCTCAACCGAGCCGCATTGCGAGCCCTGACTCGGTAAGGCGAAAACGCGATGTAAAACGCCCACGCAGTCCAATGCCCGGGCATTAATACTGCGCAGGGCCCATACCCAATCTTTCAACAGTAAAGTCGCGACGTTACCGATCGGCGACAGCCCGCATAGCTGCCGTTAGTGACGGGCAGCTATCGGCCACTAGGGACTGTGTCTACCATTCACGACTGGCAGCAATCGGCTGTGTCAGATACACAGTTAGCCTGATCGAGAGCTACGCTAATGCCTAGTGAGGCCCCGTCCATCCAAATCAGCAGTGGCGCACGAACATGGTTTTCTCTTTACTGATGGCGTTGGTATTAGCGTTCCTGATTGGCTGGGTTTCGCAGCGTATGGGTATGTGTCTTGTCAAAGCGAGCGAACAATTGCTGGCGGGGCGCCCGACGTTGTTTGTGGCACTGACATCGTGTGGATTGTTCGGGTTGATGCTGGCCCCGCTCTATCGTTTCTCCGAGGTCAGCCTGCCGCTGTACTCGCCTGGTATTTCCTATCCTTCACTGGTTTCGGGAGGCTTGTTGTTCGGGGTGGCATCGGTGCTGAACAACGGTTGCAGCGTAGGCACGCTGACCAAGTTTGCCTGTGGCAATTTCAATAAACTGTTCACGATGATCGGTTGGGTCCTGGGGATCGTGCTCTGGTATTACATGCGCATGATGCCCGAGCAGAAGACCATTCTGATGCCGGAAATTTCCAGCCGCCATTACTGGCTGTTGATCGGTGTAGTGGCGCTGGTGCTGATATTTTTGGTCGGCATACATGGTAATAAACACCTGGTGCTCTCCAGTATGCTGCTGGGTGCGTTGACGAGTGCGCTCTATACGTTCGAGCCGTTATGGACACCTAGTGTGTTCTTTTACAATGTTTCGCAGATGTTCTGGCAAGCCGATATGGCAATCAGCGCCCGGCGTATTGCGGTGTTTGTTATGTTGCTGGCAGGCATGCTGAGTTTTACCCTGTACAGGAAAACGTTCCGTTTCGAGGCCTTTACCCCATCAAAGGCTGGCGTTCATTTGTTGGCGGGTATTTTGATGGGGATTGGGGCTTCGATGATGCTCGGCGGTAACGACTCGCAAATACTGTTGGTGTTTCCAACACTGGGCGTTGCTTCAAGCATTCCACTGGTGTCGATTGCCACAGGCATTCTGGTGTCATTGTGGTACAAAAAACGCCGTAAGAGTTGAACACCCTCAAGATGGCTCCAGAGGTGTGCCGTATTTTTTGTGCAACAGCCAATCCAACTGAAGTGATTCTCGCTGAGACGGAACAAGGGCGAGCGATCCTGGGCGTAGGGGATGGCTTCTGTGCTAATGACGTTGAAGGCGATGAAGACATCCTGTGGCGCAAGAACTTGTTGCGGCAGATTGGCTACAAGCTGTGAATTGCAGAGCGAACATTTCGTGGGAAAGGGACTGGTTTGATTTCGCCTGGCTGAACATCTGCAAAGTGTCGATTGGAGCTGGTCGCTGACAGCCACTTTCGACTCAATATAGACGGTGACGACAGACAGAAATCGATTGCTGCCCTTCGCCACAGACGGCAATCGGCAATCGGCAATCGGCCCAGAAGCGGACCATCAGTGCCCCGGTGTCGCTTGGGACTCTTCAAAATGATGCCGTAACAATGGCACTCCTCGCTAATAGCCAGCGTAGACACCTACTCGCCCATAAAAACCCTCTTGAAAAACGCGATAAATAGCTAGCTATTTGTTGACGAAAGTCTGAAGTATTCATTTGAATTTTCAGATTCTTCCACCCCGCCGCCTATGCCTAACATCGGCTCCACAGCGAACTAACCTCGGCAGCGCTTAGTGGGACCCATCAGGCAGAGACCCGGCTCAAAAATCCTCTGCCGTTGCTGACCCTTGATCGCCGACTGGCTTTGTCGAAGTGCTTTTGCAGTAGGCCTAAGGATTTTTGAGGATCACCGATGAAGCTGGAAATTTTCCGCACGTTGTGGGGTTACACCGCCAGCAAGGCCCAGGCGCTTGAAGAGCTGCTACAGGCGGGCTTTGATGGAATGGAAGCACGTCTGCCACTGGACGCCCGTGAACGGGCTGAGTTCGCCGCCTTTCTCCAGGCCAATCGGCTGGGTTATATCAGCACAGTCTTCACGGCGTACGATGTGCTGCCGGACCAGTCGGCGACCGCTGATGTTCACCTCAATGACCTCGATCAGAAACTCGCCTGGGCCGCCGAGCTCGGCCCACGTTTCGTCAACGTGCTGGCGGGCAATGACCGTTGGTCCTTGCCGCAACAAGTGGAGTTTTTTGGCCAGGCTCTGGAACTGGCGCGCAAGCACGGCCAGGTCTGCAGTTTCGAAACTCACCGCTCGCGTTCACTGTTCAACCCCTGGGTGACCCTGGAGTTGATCCGGCAACTGCCCGATCTGTTGTTCACCAGTGACATCAGCCATTGGGTCGTAACCTGCGAGCGCCTGTTGAATGACCCGGCCGATGATCTGAGCGCTTTCATCGAGCGGGTTCACCATATCCAGGCACGGGTCGGTTACGACCAGGGCCCGCAGGTTCCGCACCCGGCGGCTCCCGAATATGCACAAGAACTGGCTTTCCATCAGCAGCACTGGGAAAGCATTTGGCGCTCGCAGCAAGCCCGCGGTTACCAGGTCAGCACCCTGACCCCGGAATTCGGCGCCGACGGCTACCTGCATCATTTGCCCTTCACCAATGTACCGGTCGCCGACCTATGGTCATTGAACGTGTGGATGGGCCAGACCGAGCGCGAACACTTCGAGCGTTTCCACCACTCAAGCAATCCTTAGGGAGCCGATGCGTCATGCCTGACAATAAAAACAACAGCGCCAGCACTGACACAAACAAAGCCAACTTCAATAGCATCCCGGTGGTCAACATCGCCGGTCTGTTCAGCTTCGAACTGGAACACCGCCTGACCGTGGCCGAACAATTGGGGCGCGCCGCCCGCGAAGTCGGGTTCCTCTATATCACCAATCACGGTATCGACCCGCAACTGATCGCCAACCTGCGCAAGGCTGCCAAGGACTTTTTCGACCAGCCCTTCGACACCAAGATGCGGCACTACATCGGCACCTCGCAAACCCACAAGGGCTTTGTACCCGAAGGCGAAGAGGTCTATTCCAAAGGCAAGCCGGACCACAAGGAAGCCTTCGACGTCGGCTTCGAAGTCCCGGCCGATGACCCGCTGGTGCTGGCCAACACGCCGTTGCTGGGGCCCAACGACTGGCCGCAGCTGCCGGGTTTCAAGGCGTCGGTGCAGGCCTACTATGAAGCGATCTTCGCCTTGGGCCGGCGCCTGTTCGGCGGCTTTGCCCTGACCCTGGGCCTGGAAGAAAACTATTTCGACAGCCTGGTCACCCGACCGCCGTCCAAGCTGCGCCTGATCCACTACCCCTTCGACGGTGCCGCCCATGACGCACCGGGTCTTGGAGCCCATACTGATTATGAGTGCTTCACCATCCTCCTGGCCGACAAACCAGGCCTTGAGGTGATGAACAACCTTGGACAATGGATCGATGCACCACCGATTGCCGATGCCTTTGTGGTCAACATCGGCGACATGTTGGAAGTGATGACGGCAGGCGCATTCGTTGCCACTGCGCACCGGGTGCGGAGCGTGAAGGAGGAGCGTTATTCCTTTCCGCTGTTTTATGCCTGCGACTATCACACCCAGATCAAACCGCTGCCCGGGTTCGCCCAGGCAGGCAACGACTACGAAGAAATCACGATCGGCGAACACATGTATGGCCAGGCACTGCAGACCTATCAGTATCTGCGCCAGAGGGTGGCCAATGGGGAAGTTCAACTGCCAGGCAAGGCACGCAAGCCCGCCAGTTTCGGACATTTGAAAAATCAGGTTCAACCGTCCTGATTGAAGTTTTCAGTTACCCCTTACCTACGCCGGAGTCAGTAAAAAATGAAAAACAATAAAAAAAACCTGTTGAGCTTGGCTGTATTGGCAGCCGGTATGCTCGGTGCCTCGGTGAGCATGGCCGCATCAGACACGTTCAAGGTCGGCATGGAAATCACCTACCCGCCCTTCGAGTCCTATGACAAAGACAAAAACGTGGTGGGTTCGGACCCGGAACTGGCAACGGCCCTGGCCAAGCACATGAACACGAAGGTGGAGTTCGTCGACACCAAGTTCCCGAGCCTGATCCTGGGCCTGAACTCCGCCAAATACGACGCGGTCATTTCCGGCATGTACATCACACCGGAGCGCCAGACTCAGGCCCAAACCATCGCCTATGCCAACACCGGTGCCGCGGTCATGGTGCCCAAGGGCAGCGAGATCAATGCGAAAAAACCTGAAGACCTGTGCGGCTTGAAACTGGGCCTGGAACAGGGCACTACCTGGGTCAAGGAATTCAAGAAGCTCTCCGATGAGTACTGCGTGCCGAACAACAAAGGCGCCATCACCGTCAGCGAATACCCCTCCGCGCCCGAAGTGACCCAGGCCCTGTTGTCCAAGAACATTCAGGCCCAGGTTGAAATCGCTGGCGCTGCAAAAATGATCGCGGAAAAGACCAATGGCCGGGTAGTGATCACCACCGAACACCCGATCTATCAGCAAACCCTGGGTATCTTCGTCAAAAAAGGTAACGACGAAACATTCCAGGCCGTGCAAAAAGCCTTCGAGGAGACCAAAAAGAGCGGTGAATACGCCGCTATTCTTAAGAAATATGGCTTGGAAGAACCGACTGCCAACTAAGAACGTGTCCTTGTAGTCTGGTCATCTGCCGCCCCTGCACCGGGGCGGCAGATCGAGGTGCCCTATGCAATTCGATTGGTCGTATTTCTTCTCCCTGTTCTCCCTGCCGGACTTCTGGAAGGCCTGCGTCACGGTGGTCCAGCTCAGTGCCCTGGCCTGGTTCCTCGGCATGCTGCTGGGCTTTGGCCTGGCCACGGCCAAGCTGTCCCAGTCGCCCTTACTGCGCATTCCCGCGGCGGTCTACATCTGGTTCTTCCGCAGCATCCCGTTGCTGGTGCTGGTGGTCTTCGTCTACAACTTGCCGCAATTGTTTCCCGGAAGCGGGCCGATACTGTCAAACCCCTTCTACTCCGGCTTGCTGGCCCTGGTGGTCACGGAAGCGGCTTACATGGCAGAGATCCACCGTGGTGGCCTGATCTCCGTGGCCAAGGGCCAGAAGGAAGCAGGCCGCGCGCTGGGTGTCGGCCTGTTTGGCATGCAGCGCTTGATCGTGATCCCCCAGGCTTTCCGTATCTCGCTGCCTACGTTGATCAATGAGTACATCACCGTGGTCAAGCTGACGTCGCTGGTCTCGGTCATCTCCCTGACCGAAATCCTCACGGTCGGCCAACGCCTCTATGCCACCAACTTCCTGGTCATGGAAACCCTGGCTGCGGTAGGCGTGTACTACGTGCTGATCGTCACCGTGTTCGGCTATTTCCTGCAGCGTCTGGAGCGCTACCTGGACCTGAACTTCCGCAAGCCGCATACACTCGATGCCGCCGCGGTGGTCAAGCTCAAGGCGTGCGCCGAAGCCTTGCCCGACAATGCGCGTAAAGCCGCGGGCAGCAACGCGACGCCAATCCTGCAACTGAAGAACATCCAGAAGACCTATGGCACGCACCAAGTGCTGATGGGTATCGATCTGAATGTCGAATACGGCCAGGTGATCTCGATCATTGGCCCATCCGGTTCCGGCAAAACTTCGCTGATCCGCACGGTCAACGGTCTGGAAAGCATCGATACAGGCGACATTCTGTTGTTCGGTGAAAAATTCATCGAAGCGTCGGACAAACCCAACAGCGCCCGTCTGCGCAAAGGCGTGCGGCACATTGGCATGGTGTTCCAGAACTTCAATCTTTTCCCGCACCGCACCATTCTCGACAACGTCACGCTGGCGCCGCGTTACCACGGCATCCCGGGCGAGCTGAGCGAACACCGTGCTTATGCGCTGTTGGACAAGGTCGGCCTGCTCGCCCACGCCCACAAGTACCCGCACCAGCTCTCCGGCGGGCAGCAACAGCGCGTGGCAATTGCTCGTGCTTTGGCCATGGAGCCGGACATCATGCTGTTCGATGAGCCTACGTCAGCGCTCGATCCAGAACTGGTGGGCGATGTGCTGAACGTCATACGCGACCTTGCCAGTGAAGGCATGACCATGATTATTGTCACCCACGAAATGGACTTTGCCATGTCGATATCCGACAGGGTCGTCTTCATGGAGAACGGTAATATCCAACTGGATGCTGCACCTGAAACCATCCGCTGCGATGCCGAAGGAGAGAGAGTGCGGCGCTTCATGGGAATCAGTACTCGATCGCCAACCCTGTCTACAACTGCGAATCAAGCGTGAGCAGGGTGCTGCAGTAGGCAACCACTTTCTTTGAACTTCCTTCTTTCAGGAAACACGCATGAATCTTGGAATAGCAGGACGCTGGGCGCTGGTGTGCGCGGCCAGCAAAGGCCTGGGTAAAGCCTGCGCACAGGCACTCGTCAGCGAAGGCGTGAACGTGGTGATCACCGCCCGAGGCGAACAGACGCTGGATGAAACAGCCCGTAAGCTCAAAGCGATAAATCCTGGAGTGACTGTCATCGCCGTCGGATGCCGTAGCTAAATTCCTGCTAAACGCTTCGGCTCACCCGAGGAGTTCGGCGCTCTGTGCGCTTTCGTTTGCAGCAGTCATGCGGGCTACCTGACCGGGCAGAACTTGTTGATTGATGGAGGGGCCATTCGCTCCAGCCAATAAAGACGGCAGGCGCAAGTGGAGCGGATGGCATAGGGGCTTTCGCCATTCGCCTCCTGTGTACGACGTGGTGGATTGTGCGGTTGCTATATCTGTTTAAGTCGTGAGTCGCGTTTGCAAATCCGATGCCCCGCAGCAACTTTTAAACCATCGCTATCTATCCGTGAATGAAGCACCCCATCGGTTGCATCCAGCCTTTGAGGTGCAATTCATCAAACCATCAAGAACGCCCTACGGAACCTGTGACCGGTAGATTCCCCAGCAAGTTGAGCCCGGTACTCTTCACGAAAGCGTCATAGTCCATCGGTCTCTCGATACGGGTTTCAGCGTTGGGTAGTACGTAAGCCCACGCACGCTTGGACGATGCGTCGTAAACCAGCTTGAACAGGCGGGTCGGCACCCAGACCTTGTTGTCGCCGATGGTAGTGTGGCCTGAGTCAAAGAGCGGGCCGGTAAAGACAAAAACATTACCATCGGCTCGCTTGGCAAATTTTCTGACATCCGCCTCGACCTTACTCCAGATCTTCCGGTTGTTGGTTGGGTCTTGCGGCACCATGTTCGACAGCGCAAAGGATTGGGCCATTGCATTGGGGTTCGGTGCATCGGCTGCCGGGGATTGATGGCCACGGTCCACGGCCGGATGTTGGCTACGATAGTCGCTCAACTCTGCCCGCCCACTCTTGGGGATGCGTGGGTCCGGGTAAAACTGGTTGGTGCGCTCCTCCCCTTTGGCATCCTGCAGCTGGGCGGCATTAAGGCGTTCGACCACTACCAACGGTGTCTTGCTGGTTTGCGAGTACAGCACCGCAAAGTTGTCAGAGCACAGGGCCAGGGGTTTCATGGTCGCAGGCACAGTGGCCATGTTGATCGGTTTCGCAGCCGGGAACAGATCTGCGCAGCCGTCAAACGATGCCTGTTTCTGTTTGTTTGAATAGAGGTCCAGGGCCGCGTTCTGGTTGATCGAGCCCGAGCGGGACAGGTGTTCCTGATGCTGGGTGGGCGGCTTGATGAGATCCAGCAGACTGCGGGCTTCTGCCCCGGTCGAGAGCAAAACAAGGGCCGACAGCCCAACTGCAATTTTGCGTAGGTGCATGCTTTTAATCTTCGATTTGGATTGAGGGGTAAACGTACGGCGAGTCCCGATTCACGGAACCAGGTGGAGGCGGTTGCTGATTATCTTGCGGCGAGCATGCTTTCACTGTCCTTGATCAAAATGCCGATGCGGATCCGGTCGGCTCCGAGCAGTACGACCGCTGACGGTCGTGCGGGATTTATTGACCATGACAACTCACATAAGTGCTGAGCAGCGTTTACATTTTACTGACTCAAATGAATCAGCAACCCGCTCTAGCAAGCTCATGACCATTAGGCATGCCTAAGCAGGCTCGTTAACTGGCGCGAAGCGTTGCGCGTACTCCTTTGGACTCACCCCCATGCGGCGCACGAAGGCTTTTCTGAGCACGTCGACACTGTGGTAGCCGCATCGGCGCGCAACATTGCAGTCGCAGTCGATTACCAGAACGGAATCTTTAGCGGTGAGGAAGGGGTTATCGGCCAAATCACCGGACAAGCGCCTCAAACGGTGGGTGACTTCGTACGCGCAAACCGGCAAGCGTACGGACAATAAATGCAGCTAACGCCAGAAAAAAAATGCATTGGGCGGGTGACCAGACCTTCCCAATGCAAAACGACCTGATTAGATGTTCCTTAAATCGATTAGCCCAGCGTGTTCAGGCACACCACCTTGGGTTGAGTCATTTCCTCATAGGCGAAGCGCACCCCTTCCCGGCCCAGGCTGCCGTACTTGGAGCCACCAAACGGCATCGCATCGAAGCGGTAGTCGGAGGAATCGTTGATCATCACCCCCCCAGCTTCGATTCTTCGTGCGGCACTCATCGCCGTTGCCAGATCATTGGTGAAGATCCCCGCATGCAGGCTGTATTCGGGCTCGTTGGCCAATGCGATGGCCTCATCGAAGGTTTCGAAAAGCTGCAAAACCACTACCGGCGCGAAGACTTCTGTGCGCCACAGCCGACTGCAATGATCAACGTTTTCCAATACCGTAGCGGCGTAGCACGAGCCTTGGCGCCGATGGCCGCAGAGCAATGTCGCGCCCTCTTGCAACGCGTCGTTCACCACTTGCTCGGCATTCTGCGCGGCCTGCAGGGTAATCATCGGTCCGATATCAGTGTCGGCACGCATAGGGTCGCCGCTCACAAGCGCCTTGGCCCGGCTGACAAAACGCTCACGGAACGCTTCATAGATCGACGCCTGAATCAGCAAACGCTGAGTGCCTATGCAGTTCTGCCCTGCTGCCCAGAAGGCCCCTGACAGGCAACTCTCGACGGCGGCCTCAAGGTCGCAGTCGCCCATGACGATAACCGGTGCATTGCCGCCCAAGTCCATGGCGAGTTTCTTCAGGCCGGCCGTGCGAGCGATCTGCTCCCCGGTGACGAAGCCGCCAGTAAAAGAGATCATCCGCACCTCACGGGACGCGACTAAGGCCTTGCCCAGTTCCGCCCCCCCGGTCGCAACCGTGACCACCGATTCGGGTAGCCCTGCCATGACCAGATACGACACCAGTTTGATGGCCGACAACGGTGCGAGCTCAGACGGTTTGAGAATCACTGCGTTACCACCCGCAATGGCCGGGCCGAGTTTGTGCGCCACCAGATTCAACGGATCGTTGTACGGGGTGATCGCGACAATCAGGCCCAAGGGTTCGCGGGAAAACCAGCCTTGGCGCGACTCGGAGCCCTCATAGGCGTCGAAAGGCACCACTTCTCCGGCATTACGCTTGGCCTCTTCGGCAGAAAGCTTGAGGGTGTTGATGCAGCGTTTGACCTCTTTTTCGGCCTGCTTGAGGGTCTTGCCGGCTTCATCGACGATCAACCGGGCGAACGCTTGGGCATCACGCTCGATGTTCAATGCAGCCTGTTCGAGAATGCGTGCCCGACGATGACGCGGTAACCCGGCACACACTCGCGCACCGCTGCGCCCGGTCTCCAGCAACTGCGGCACTTGCGACGCACAGACATCCGCGACGGTCCCGATGACGGTACCGTCAAAGGGGTTTAAGACTTCGATTTGCGGCTCCACAACAGCCAGGGCCAGACGCGATAGGTTCACAGGCATTCTCCTAGTTGTGTGCAACAGACTGATGGATGCTGATGATGTCAGACAGCAGCGCAAACGCTGTTTCCATGCGCCCTGCCCCCGGCCCCGAAACCGTCACTGCGCCGAGCAGATCGGTAGTAAACGACACGGCATTGGTGGCGCCGGAAATACCGGACAGCGGATGATCGTGTTTCAACAGACGCGGTTCGACACTCGCACTGATCGAACCATCGGCATGCCGCATGGCCGCTCCGATAAGCTTCCAGCGAGCCCCGTCCTGCCGGGCTTTTTCGATGTCGCCAAGGTCGAGTGAGGAAATACCGCTGCAGGTGACATCGCTGACCTTCAGCTTGGCGCCCAGAAGTTCGTTGGCCAGGATCACCACCTTGAGACGCACGTCATGCCCCTCAACATCCGCCGTCGGATCAGCTTCGGCGTACCCCAGTTCCTGAGCCTTGCTGACTGCTTCAGCAAACCCCAGCCCGCCTTCCATGCGGGTAAGAACGAAGTTGGACGTACCGTTGAGAATCCCCTCGAAACCGACAATCGAACTGCCCGCCAGCGACTGCTTGGCCAGGCGAATAACCGGCGTGCCACTCATCACCGACCCTTCGTATTCAAAGGTGACGTTGTTGCTTCGGGCCAGTGCTTTGAGCGCGGCGCCGTGCAAGGCAATGGGTCCCTTATTTGTAGTGACTACATGCTTGCCGCGTTCCAGCGCCCAGCGACAGAACGAGGTGGCCGGCTCACCGTCCACCGGGTTGGTGAAGGTGGCTTCGACAATGATGTCTGCGCCGGAGTCCTTGATCACCGCTTCGTTGAGGGCATCTGCTTCGCCACCCGCAAGCTGCGCCATTGCACCTTTGACTGCTGGCAACTTGGCCAGCAACGCAGCATCCAGCCCTTCGCGGCCAATCACCGAACCAAGAAACAGGTCGGTCACGCCAACGATTTTCAGAGTGAAACCCAGTTCGGTTTTCCAGTTTTCGTTACGTTCGGCAATCAGCTGAGCCAATGCCCGGTTCACACCGCCGAAGCCGACCAGCGCCAGTTTGTATTCAGTCATTTTTATGCCCTTGATCCGGGTGATGGGTTGTTGGGCTCTAGGTTAGGGGTGCGGCCAGGGCAGTGAAATAGGCCAAATTGCTCTATTTTATGGGCGTTTTGACCAGTGTCCGGGCAAAGCGCCAGGCATAAAAAAAGCCAACACACGTTGGCTTTTTCAGTACGAGAAAGAGGCTAGACGACGGACGACAGCACGAATGAAGTCACGGTGTTTTCCACCCCCGGCAACGCGGAGATTTCATTCCAGACTTTATGCACCCGCTCCGGACTGGCAGCGCCGACCCGCAACATCAGATCGAACTCGCCACTCATCACATCGCACTGGATGATTTCCGGTATTGCCCGCAGGGCCAGCAGCACTTCCGCGCCGCGCATGCGGTCGTAGCGATAGACGAAAATCACCGCATTGATGTTCGAGGACGCTTGCCGCCCTTCCCCCGTGCGCACCGTATAACCCTGTATCGCACCGTCGCGCTCAAGCCGTTCAATACGCTGACGCACGGCATTGCGCGACAGGTTGACCTTGGCTGCCAGCTCGGCGTGTGCAACCCGGGCATTGAGCCGCAGTTCCGCGATGATGTGTTCATCGAGCGGGTCCAGAATTCGCTTCACTTGGCCTCCTGTTGCAACGCTTTCAGAGCGTGCCGAACAGCTGATGGATGGTGTCGAGGTCGTCCGGTTGAATCCGGTAACGCTGCGCCGGCCCTTGCTCCGCGACCGGGCCGTGATGTGCCGGCGTGCTGATCCCCAGGTCGCCAAGCAGCACCGCCGATTTGGCCGGTGAGATTTCCCCCAGAGTCACCATCGGCGCCACCAGGCTTCGGCGGTACAACCTGGCGGCGAGGATGCCGGTGGCGGTATGCGGGTCGATGACGTAACCGGTGTCGCGATACAGCGAGGTGATTTCTTGCAGCGTCTGCTCATCACTGACGGCGTAAGAGTCGATGATCATCCGCGCCTGTAACCAGAACTCGTTGGCGATGGTCATCTCGCCGCTGGATTCGAACTCTGCCATTAGGCTGCTCACCGCTTGGTCATCATGCCCATAGAGTTCCCAGAGAAAACGTTCCAGGTTAGAAAAGATCGACAGGTCCATGGCCGGCGACAAGGTCTTGTTGGCTCGCAACCGGGAGTAGTGGTTCTTCAGAAACAACTGATGCAACGCGTCATTCTGGTTGGTCGCAACGATCATCTGGGTGATCGGCAAGCCCATTTTCTGCGCGATGTAACCGGCATAGACCTCGGCAAAACTCGCGGCTGGCACGCTGAAACCGATCGGACGCTGACCGCCACCCAGTTGCAGCACCGCGTGGAAATAAAACACCAGTTGCGCCAACACACTGACCCAGTTGCTGGAGTTGAAACTGATCGCCTCGTGCTGCGTGCACGGCCACTGCCGGAACAGCCGGGTGACGATCGTCTGGCACTCGTCGAAGCTGCCATTGACTGCGAACTGATGAACCTTGGGATGCGCTACTGCTTGCAGATGCTGGAGCTGATCTTGCGGTACACCTGCCGCCGGGTAAAACACCACCACGTCCGTTTCGTCGCAGTGCTTGAATGCCTCGATGGCCGCCAGCCCGGTATCGCCGTTGGTGGCACCGATCACCACCCCGCGACGCCCGCGCTTTTGCAAAAAATATTGCACCAGCCGCGCCTGCAACTGGGCGGCAAAATCCTTCGAGGAACGGGTCGGCCCGTGGAACAGCTCCAACACCCATTCGTTGCGATCTACCTGATGCAACGGTGCCAGGGACCGATGGCTGAATTGGCCGCCAGCCTCCTTGAGCATGCGCTTGAGGTCTGCCTCGGGGATCGCATCGCCCACGAACGGACTCATTACTCGATAGGCCAGTTCGTCATAGGGCAGGGTCGACCAATTGGCGATGTCCTGTGGTTCGAACAGCGGCAGTTCGAGCGGTACGAACAGCCCGCCATCCTCGGCAATTCCAGACAACACGACCTTTTCGAAATCGACCTGAACGGCCGAATTTCGGGTACTTACATAGCGCATGGTTGGCTCCGGCCATTCATTTGAAACGATGTGCCTGCTCGACCAGCCAGGTGGAAAACATGACCGCGTCGGGGTGCTGGTCGGCCCCGGAACCGCGTACGAGGTAAAAAGACTCGCTGGCTTCGATGCGCTGGTCGAAGGGTTCGACCAGTCTTCCGTCCTGAAGCATCTCTTCAACCATCGAGGACCGGGCCAGGGCAATCCCCTGCCCCAACTCGGCCATGCGCAAGGTGGAAATCAGTGTGTCGAACTGCATGCCGGTCGACGAATCGACGGTGTCCGCACCGACCATGTTTAACCAGTAACCCCAGCCCTCTTCGTAACCCAGAACATGTAACAGCGGATGGTGCGCGACATCCGCCGGCACCCTCAGCGACGAGTTCGCCATCAGGGCTGGCGAGCAGACCGGAAACAAGGTGTCCCAGGTCAGGCGCTGCGACACCAGGCCGGGCCATTGACCATGGCCCCAGCGAATCTCCATGTCGTCCTCGCCATCCAGTTCCTTGACCCAGATGTTGCTGATGTAGCGGATGTCGACAAGTGGATGAGCCTGGCGAAAGCCCACCAGCTTGGGCGCCAGCCAGTGCACGAAAAATGCCAGGCTGCCACGCACCTTGATCGGCCGGCGTTTGTGCTGGCCAAAAATCTCGTTGGTCCCCACCGCCAGTCGAGTGATCGCATCCTGCACGACCGGCAGATAGGCCTGCCCTTCCTCCGTCAGCCCCAGGCCACGGGGCAAGCGCTTGAACAGTGCCACCCCCAGGTGGCTTTCCAATTGGCGGATCTGCTGGCTGACGGCGCCCTGAGTCAAAAACAGCTCTTCGGCGGCGTGGGTGAAGTTCAGGCAGCGGGCGGATACCTCGAATGCCCGCAGCCAGTTCAATGGCGGTAACGTCTTTTGCTTCATGGTCTGAACCTCATTGACGCCCCCTCCACCGAGCACTTTGCCCACCCCGTCGACGGCGGCTAGAACGCATCGGACGGTTGTGCCAAGGGGGCAACCGACAAGCGTCGCTCGCGGCTTTTGCGCGTAATGTAATACACGAAATAGCACCAGGCGATGAATGGCAAACCGAAGTACAGAGCCACCCGCTGTTCAGGGTCGAACGCGATCCCCACACATGCCAGGCTGCAGCAGACCAGCGCCCCCAGTGGCACCCATGGATAACCCCGGACGCGGAACTTGAGGTTGCGGACATCGCCGCCGTTGGCCACATAGTGACGGCGAAAAGCGATCTGGCTCGCGGCGATGCTCATCCACACCACCACCACTGCCAACCCGGAGATCGACACCAGCGCCAGGTAGACGGTGTCGGCGGCGAACACGCTACTGAGCAACGAGGCGCCACCGCCGACCATGCTCAACACGATGGCATTCAGCGGCGTCCCCATGCGGGTCAGGTTAGAGAACTGCTTGGGCAGGTGACCCTGGTCGCTCAAGGTCCAGAGCATCCGCGAGGCGGCGTACAACCCGGAGTTGGCCGCAGACAACAGCGCAGTGATGATCACGAAGTTCATGATGTCGGCGGAGTAAGGAATGCCGATGTAGGTGAACACGGTGACGAACGGACTCTCCACCAAACCAGCCTGCTCGCGGGGCAACAGGGTTGCCAGGACGAAAATAGTGCCGACGAAAAAGATCGCCAGACGCAGCACGGTGGTGCGAATGGCCCGCGGCACATTGCGCTGCGGGTCCTTGGTTTCACCGGCGGCAATACCGATCAACTCAGTACCGGAGAAGGCGAAGGACACCGCCAACAAGGTCATGGCAATTGACATGAAACCGGTGGGGAACAAGCCTTCGCGGGTGAAGTTGCCCAGGCCAATGCTGTGGGCCTGATCGATATGCAACAGGCCGAGAATCTCCCCGCCGCCGATCATCAGGAACACCACCACCGTCACTACTTTGATCAAGGACAACCAGAACTCGGTCTCGGCGAACAAACGCACCGAGATCACGTTGGTCAGGAACACCACGCCTGCGAACAGCGCACTCCAAATCCATACCGGTGTATCCGGAAACCAACGCGCCATCAAAATCCCGGCGGCGGTGAATTCAGAGCCGATTGCCACAGTCCAGGTCAGCCAATACAGCCACGCCACGGTATAGCCGGTGCCGGGTCCGAGAAAACGTGTGGCGTAAGTACTGAACGAACCGGTTTCCGGCATCTGCACCGCCAATTCGCCCGAGCACATCATGACCATGTAAACCATGAGCGCACCGATGATGTAGGCGATAACCGCCCCCAAGGGTCCAGCCTGGTTAACGGTGTACCCGGACGTGAGAAACAGCCCGGTACCAATGACGCCACCCAATGCCAACATGACAATATGGCGTGTCTGCATTTCCTGTTTAAAACCGGCACGCGTAGTAAGTTGTTCTTCTTTTATGGACATGGTTGTTCTCATGAAAGTTGTTAGGGCGCGCATTAACGTCTGCGATCAGTTACTGGGCAGAGTAAAAACAGGTCGCCACTAAGTTTTATTATTATTCCACTTCATGAACGCCTCACTAACGGCCTTGTCGTGAGGTACTAACGTTAAAACTTCAGCTTGCTGCCTCGATGCACGTTTTGTTGTTTGAGTGCTGTGTGTTTGCCTGTGCCAGCTCATCGCGCGAACACCTGACAAAAGCGAACGCCTGCTTCAAATCGTCGAGCAGATCGTCAGTGTCTTCAATGCCGACCGAGACCCGCACCAGTCCTTCGGAGATACCCAGAGCCAGTCGTTCCTCCAGCGTGTTCTCAACATGGCTGGTGGTCCGGGCCGGGCCGTAAATGGTTTCCACTGCACCGAGATTGCCTGCGCAGTGGGCAAATCGCAGTCGTGGCAAGAGCACCTTGACCGTGTCCATTCCACCGACCAGAACAAAGCTGACGATGGCACCGAAGCCGGACATTTGCGCGCACGCCACAACATGGTTCGGGTGGCTGGGCAAGCCAGGATAATTGACCGACTCCACCAATGGTTCGGTGCATAGGAAATCCGCCAGGGCACGGGCACTGCGCTGCTGCTGACGCATGCGCAGCACCAGCGTTTTCATGCCACGGATGATCATATAGGCCGAAAACGGGTCGAGCGTCGCACCGTTGATTTCCCGGTAATGACGAACCTTGGCCATCAAGGATTCGTTGCCGCACACCAGACCGCCGAGCACATCGCCATGGCCACTGAGGAACTTGGTCGCGCTGTGGATGACCACGTCCACACCTAACGCCAGGGGGTTCTGATTCAGTGGCGTGGCAAAGGTGTTGTCCGCCACCACCACGGCACCGACGCGCTTAGCTGCAGCTACCAGTCGGTGGATATCGAGTATTTTCAGGGTCGGGTTGGTCGGCGTCTCCAAGTACACCAATTGGCAGCCTTTGGCGATTTCACGCTCGATCTCCTCGTGATCGAACGTCTCGCACAAGGTCACCTCCACACCCGTACGCGGCAGGAATTCTTCGAAAATCTTGTTGGTGCCACCGTAGCTGTCCTTGGTCGACACCACACGATCGCCATTGGCCAGGAAGGTGAAAAGCACACTGCTGATCGCAGCCATGCCGCTGCTGAAGGCCACGGCGGACTCGGCCATTTCCAACTCGCGAATTTTTGCTTCGAGCGTCTCGACCGTCGGGTTGCTCATGCGGCTGTAGATAAAGCCCGGCGTCTTGCCCAACGCAACGTCGTACCAGACGTCGATGTCGTCGTAACCGTAAGCGGCGCTAACCACGATCGGTGTTTGAGTGGCGTTGTAGGGGTGCCTGACTTGCTCCCCGCCCCAGACCGCTCGGGTCCCCGCTCCGGCGTTATCAAGCCCTGCGTTGTCAGGTTTATTGTTCATTAAGACTACTCGCACTGAGGGTGGTGAGTGTTGAGTCATTCACCAGATCTGGCGGCCAATATATTGAAAAGCGGTGCGCCCGAGAAACGATGTTATCGGTGCCAAAGGGCTGCTTTTTTTAATGGCTGTGTAGTCCTGAAATAGGTTTACACCTTCTGATCCGCTTTTCAGGAGGACATGATTGTTCAGCAGCTGTCGCCCAATGTTGCCTGGATCATCGTCGGGGCTCCGGACTACCTCAATCGTTTTACCCCCTGCTGGATTTGGGTATCGCTATACGGCTACTGGTCTTGACCTCGCGTAACGACAAACTGGACTGGATGGATGCAATACCCACCTGACGCCTGAGCACCTGCTCGATAAAGTCACTGTAGCTATCAAGATCCTCTGCCAGTACTTGCAGCACGTAATCGGCATCCCCGGTGATCTTGTGACAGGACAACACTTCGGGCAATTGCGCAATCACCGCCTCGAAGGCGTCCGGAGCGTGATCGGCGTGGGTGGAAAAACGGATGTGCACGAACGCCAGGATGTCCAGCCCCAGCATTCGTCGATCAAGGTTGGCCTGGTAGCCCTTTATCACGCCCGCCTCCTCCATTCTCTTACGCCGCCGCCAGCAAGGCGTAAGGCTTAACGACAGCCGCTCACTGAGCTCGGCGTTGGAAATACTCGCGTCCTCCTGCAGCAACGCGAGAATCGCCAGATCGGTGTCGTCGAGACCGATGCGCTTGGATGATTTTTTCTGCATTACGCCATTCCTGAGTAAAAATTCCCGAATAATCTAGTAAACCACGAAAACAAAGCAAAGAAAGCGCATCCCAGCCGGAACAGAATATTTGCACTGGCTCACATCAACGGATGCGCACAATGTTTACAGTTTTCAGTGATTCCCACCGTTTGCACCACGGGACCGAATTGAAAGACGGCGTGCTCAAACCGTCCTTCGAACAGCCCAGTCGGGCCGATACCGTCCATCATCGGGTCAAACAGGTAGGGCTTGGCCAGGTCATCGAACCGCGAGTATTTGACAGGGCGTGCTATGTCAACGCACACAGCGAGCGCTATGTAGCCTTTCTGGAAACCGCCTGGTCTGAATGGTGCGCAACCGGACGCACCCACGATGCCTTGCCGCTGGTATGGCCAGTGCGCGACCTGGCCAACGAGCAAGTGCCGACTTTCATCGACGGCAAACTGGGTTTCTACGCCATGGACGCCGGCTCGCCCATTACCGCCACCACATGGCAAGCGGTAAAAACCAGTGCCGATATCGCGCTGACCGGACTGGCGCTGATCGATGAAGGCCACGACAGTGCCTTTGCCCTATGCCGACCACCTGGCCATCACGCAGCGCGTGAATACATGGGCGGCTACTGCTATCTGAACAACGCAGCCATTGCCGCACAGCAGGCGATTACCCAAGGCGCCAAACGTGTCGCGGTACTGGACGTCGACTTTCATCATGGCAACGGTACCCAGAACATTTTCTACGGGCGCAGTGACGTCATGTTTGTCTCGCTGCACGGCGAACCGACGGTGTCCTATCCGTACTACTCAGGCTACAGCCACGAAGTCGGCGCTGGCCACGGCGAAGGTTACAACCTGAACTATCCGCTGCCGAAGAACACCACTTGGGAAAGCTACCGCAACGCCTTGCTCCACGCCTGCAAGAAACTCCAGCAATTTGCCCCTGAAGTGCTGGTTATTTCACTGGGCGTCGACACGTTCAAGGACGACCCCATCAGCCACTTCTTGCTGGAAAGCGAAGACTTCATCGGTATCGGCGAGCTGATAGCGGGCGTGGGCTGCCCCACCCTGTTTGTGATGGAAGGCGGCTACATGGTCGATGAAATCGGGATCAATGCGGTCAACGTGCTGCATGGCTACGAGAGTAAACGCGCCTGAGTCATCCCCTGAATCGCAGCGCTTGAACTATTGAATCGGAGAATAAAAACATGACTCTTTTTATAGACGTCGATCATGCCGCACGCCTGTTCGCCACGGTGGGAATCCGCCGCGCAATCCGCGAAATGGCGGCTTACATCGAAGCTGACTATTCACGCTGGGCGCAGTTTGATAAGTCGCCTCGCACCGCCAATCATTCGGCCGCCGGTGTGATCGAGTTGATGCCGACCGACGATGGCCAACAGTACTCGTTCAAATACGTGAATGGCCACCCGGACAACGGTCAAAGAGACTTGCTGACGGTCATGGCCTTCGGTGTCCTGGCCGATGTCCACAGTGGCTATCCAACCTTGCTCAGTGAACTGACGCTGACCACAGCCGTGCGCACTGCCGCGACCTCTGCCTTGGTCGCGAAGTCTCTGGCGCGCCCCGGTGCAAGCATCATGGCAATCATCGGCAATGGCGCTCAGAGCGAGTTTCAGGCCCTCGCCTTCCACGAAATGCTGTCCATCAAGGAAATACGCATTTTCGATATCGATCGCGACGCTTCACTCAAGTTGAAGCACAACCTGTGCGCATTCCCGGATATTGAGGTGATTCTGGCCAACTCGGTACAGGAAGCGGTCAAGGGCGCGCACATCGTCACCACAGTTACCGCAGACAAAGCCTATGCGACGATTCTGACGCCCGAGATGATCGAGCCCGGCATGCATATCAATGCCGTCGGCGGTGACTGCCCGGGGAAAACCGAACTGCACGCCGACATTCTGCGCAATGCCCGGGTCATCGTTGAGTTTGAACCTCAAACCCGGATTGAAGGCGATATTCAACAACTGGAGCCTGACTTTCCCGTCGTGGAGTTTTTCCGGATTGTTCAGGGCGAAGTCCCGGGCCGCGAGAACGACGCACAGGTCACCGTTTTCGATTCGGTGGGGTTTGCCCTGGAAGACTTTTCGTCACTGCGCTACGTGCACGACCTGGCGCGAGAGCATGCCATCGGTGAGCGCATCCATCTGGTACCGACACCTGCCAATATAAAAAATCTCTACCAACTGCTTGATCAGCAGCCAGCAATCGTCCCCTCGCGCTTACGCACGGCCAGCTGATAGCCATAGTAGCCGTTGCATCTCTAACAAGAACGCTAGACACCCCACTTTCTGCCAAAACTCAAAAACATAAAATCAAGAGGTTTTGTAATGAAATCGACTCCATCCGGGCGGGTTGAACAGCCCGCGCTGCAGCGCACGCTCAGCAATCGTCACATTCAATTAATGGCCATGGGAGGTGCCATCGGTACAGGCCTGTTCATGGGTTCTGGGAAGATCATTGCCCTCTCAGGCACGTCGATCATTCTCATTTATATGATCATCGGGATGTTCGTCTACTTCGTCATGCGCGCCATGGGCGAACTGTTGCTGTCCAACTTGAACTTCAAAAGCTTCGCGGATTTTGCCGGTGCTTACCTCGGCCCCCGTGCGGCATTTTTCCTCGGTTGGTCGTACTGGCTGAGTTGGAGCGTCGCGGTGGTGGGCGATGCCGTGGTGGTCGGCGGATTCTTTCAGTACTGGTTCCCCGATGTACCCGCCTGGATACCGGCCATCGGTATGCTAATGACGCTGTTTGCCTTGAACGTGCTGACCGTGAGGCTTTTCGGTGAAGTGGAGTTCTGGTTCGCAATCATCAAGATCATTGCCGTCGTCACCCTGATTGGCGTCAGCATGGTGCTGATTGCCAGCTCCTTTGTCTCACCCAATGGCGTCACAGCATCCCTGAGCCACCTGCTGGATAAACAGGCAACCTTCCCTAACGGCTTGTTCGGTTTCTTCGCCGGTTTCCAGATGGCCATCTTCTCCTTTGCCGGCACCGAGCTGATCGGCATCGCAGCCGCCGAAACCCGTTCCCCCGAGAAGACCCTGCCAAAAGCCATCAACTCGATTCCGCTGAGAATCATCCTGTTTTATGTGTTGGCACTGGCCTGCATTATTGCGGTGACTTCCTGGCAACAGGTTTCGCCCAGCAAGAGTCCCTTCGTCGAACTGTTTCTGGTTGCAGGGTTTCCCGCAGCAGCAGGTATCGTCAACTTTGTGGTGCTGACATCTGCCGCTTCATCGGCCAACAGTGGCGTATTTTCATCCAGTCGTATGCTGTTGGGATTGGCTAATCACGACAATGCTCCGGGGATTTTTCGGCGCCTGTCGAGCAGTAGCGTGCCCTTGCTAAGCCTGGCGTTCACGACACTGTTGATGCTGGTGGGTGTACTGCTGCTGTTCATCGTTCCGGAAGTCATGACAGCGTTCACCATCGTCTCTACCGTGTCGGCAATCCTGGTGATTTTCACTTGGTCGACCATCCTCGCGTCGTACATTGCCTATCGCAAAAGCCGACCCGACCTGCATGCGCAATCGGCCTACAAGATGCCTGGCGGCGTGCCGATGGCCTGGTCCTCCCTGGTGTTCCTGGGATTTGTTCTCTGCCTGCTGGCATTAAGACCTGACACTCGTATTGCCTTGCTGGCCATGCCAGGGTGGTTCATTTGGTTGGCAATTGCTTATCAGCTGACCCATTCCAGAAAGCTAAAATCCGCTGCTGGTTCGGCAAATCAGTACAGCTGATGTTCACCTGCCGCCTCTAGGTGCCGATGCAGTGAAACGCGCTTGAGCAACGTGGCGTTTGTGGGGCGCCTGGAGGTTGAAGAGCGGCAAGCGAAGGCCGTCAAATTTTACTGACGTCCCCAATCCGGTGCGCCCAGATCGACCTCGTACCTACCGCCACATCACTCACAGCTGTCGATCACGTGCTGGACGGCGATTGCGGAGTATCGGGGTCGAGTTGCTGGCGTCTGAATTGCCCGGGTGGCTGGCCATGTATCTGGCGAAAGCGTCGGGAGAAATAAGCCTCGTCAGCGAAACCGCACAACCTTGCCACCTCCCCCACCTGTCGTGTCCCATTGAGCAAATAATTGCGTGCCGCGTGCATCCTGCGCTCGAGCACCAGCTCAGTGAAGGTCTGCCGATTCCCTTGCGCAACCAGTGCGTCTCGGGCATGCGCATCGGCATCGTCGGCATGGGTCGGGTCGGCCGTGCAGTGGCGACCCGAGCCGCGGCTTTCGGCTGCGCGATCAGCTACACCGATCTGCAGCCGATGAGCGATGTGAACCACACTTTCATCGCCAATCTGAAGCAGTTGGCCAGCAACAGTGATGCGCTGATTCTCGCCGCCGCTGCCGACAAGGCTGAAGCCATCATCAATGCCGAGGTGCAGCAGGCACTGGGCAAGGACGGGTATCTGATCAACGTGGCGCTCGGCAAGCTGGTCAACGAGGTCGATCTGGTGGCGGCGCTTGCCGCTGGTGAGATCGCGGGTGCGGCGCTGGATGTGTTTGTCGATGAACCGAACGTCCCCGAGACACTGTTTGCCAACGAGAAAGTGGTACTGCAGCCCCATCGCGCCAGTGCGACGCTGCAGACCCGCACGCGGATGGGAGAGATGGTGGTGGCGAGCCTGGTGGACAGTTTCGCCGGGAGAAAACCGCAGGGGTCTGTGACTGACTGAACGTTGGCCGCCGAGGAGACGTTGCGTCCCCTCGGCGGCTCGATGTCAGGAAAACAGATCGACGCCCAACTGGAAGGCGACCCACAGCGCGAGGCCAGTGGCAAACAGCAGCGCAACGCTCTCAAACAGATTGTTGCGGTATTTCTTGTCCAGCAACGATTTCTGGTTGGACATGATCAACAGGCCCAGGGAAATGACCGGCAAGCCAATGATGTTCAACGCGCTGACACCAATGGTCAGGGTCACGTAAACACTGCGCCTGAGCCACGACGTATCTTTCTAACCTGAGAAAAACAGCGATTGATGTCGCCTACGGACAGTCATAGGATGACCGACCACAACCATAAAAATAAGGGATCATCTGTGAAAAAACCCCTCCTCATGGCCGCTGCAGTTGTCTACGGCCTCAGCCTGCAAGCCAATGCCGCCACGTTTGCCTATATCTCCAGCCCGGGAGACGGTCTGATTTCCCAGTATCGCCTTGACCAGAACAACGGCGCGCTGCGCCTGATTGAACAGGTCAACGCTGGTGATCAGGTCAACCCCTTGGCCATCACCCCTGACGGCAAAGTGTTGTTTGCCGCCTTGCGGGTCAAGCCGTTTCAGGTGCTGGGCTACAGCATAGATCCCAAGAGCGGACATCTGACTCCGCTGTCCAAAGCGCCACTGGCAGAAAGCATGGCGTACTTGTCTACCGATAGAAAAGGACACTATCTGCTCGGTGCATCCTACGGTGCCGACACAGTCAGCGTTCAGGCCATCGACAAGGCCTATCAGCCTTCTGCCAGCATCCTGAGCTACAAGACAGGCCCGCATGCACATTCGGTTCGTACCGACCCGAGCAACCGTTTTGCCTACGCGGGCAATCTTGGCGCGGACCAGGTGCTGCAATATCACCTTGATGCCAAAACCGGCGTGCTCACCCCCATCGGCAGCGGCTACATCAGTGTCCCGGACAATACCGGGCCTCGGCACCTGGCCTTTTCCCCGAACGGCAAATACCTGTACGTGGTCGGTGAAATGAGCGGCACGGTCACAGCGTTTTCAATCGATGACAGCACCGGCGCATTGACTCAGATTGCCGTTGCCAATGGTATTCCCGAGCGTTTGAAACTGGCTCACGGCGAAGTGCGTGATGCACGTAACAACGACTTGAAGGACGACCCCACACCACGTATCTGGGCGGCGGACCTGCGGATCTCGCCCGATGGCAAGCTACTGTTGATGACCGAACGCACCAGCAGTTCGGTTTCGGCATTCGCGGTTGACCCCTCAACAGGCGGCTTGAGCTTTCTCGAGAACTATCCGGTGGAAGAGAAGCAGCCACGCAATATCGCTTTTTCACCCAACGGGCGCTGGTTGCTAGTGACGGGCGAGAAAAGCGAAAAAGTCGGCACTTACGCGGTCAGCAACAACGGCGCCTTGAAACGTGTCGGTGAAGCGGCGTCGGGCAAAGGCGCGTTATGGATTGAGGTACTGCAAACGTCGGTGGAGTAATCGTCGGGCGGGGAAAAGACGCGACGCAATGCCGTGCAGACCATGGAGAGCGGTCATCGTCAGGCCCAGGAAGGTGTGATCTGGGTACTTGAGGCAGACGCAGTACTCATTGGTTGAGCGGTTTAACCGATAACCGATCAATCCTCATGGAGAGGCCCGCCTTACGCGGACTTTTGCCCGCACTTTCGTATCCGCCCTGTCATGCCTTCGTCACACCCACCAAGCACAATGCGGTCAGCCAAAAGGATTTGGCCCCATCGACAGAGAGCCCGACTAAGTGTCGGGTTTTTTCGTTCCAGCGACATGCTTTTCACGAAGTGCTCACAGAACGGAGCGCAGATTGATCGGACAAAAGGATTTGACCCCATACAGAGAGCCCGCAATACGCGGGCTTTTTGTTGTCTGCCATTCCAGCGACTAAGCTCCCCACTCTCTCGAATGGAGTCGAAGCTATGCCCTCCCCCGAATACTCTCTCTCCGATGTTCTTGAACGCTTGGATCACAACCAACTCGCCCTGGAGGCTGCGCTGATAGAGCTGACCTTATTGGTTGAGAGCCAGGGTCATGCCGAGACTGGCGACAATGTCCGCTGCGCGCTTCACACGATCGGTGAGAACGCCGGACACATCAAGCAGGGCTTGGCCAAGCTAAGGGCCCAAGGCCCACACTAATAAAGCTGTCCCCGACGTCCGCCTGCAACACCCTTTTTTGGACTCTGTGCACATGCAGTCCGGAACCAGCACACGCTGTTCGGCGCGAAGGTGTGCAGCTGCACTTGCCTAATGACTGATCACCGACCTGGCCCAAAGGTTAACTGGCCATGAACAGCGAAGGTAAGGCGCCCCCTCTACATCTCAATCTGAGCGCCCTCGCTGTCAGCCGACTCGCCGCCAATTGAAGCGGGAGGTTCTGAGTCCGACCGGACTATCGAGACCCACGACCAGAAACACGATGTTCAACTTTGCGCACACTCCGTCTCGTATGAATGGAGGAAATTTGTACGGTTTGCGGTGAGACTGGCACCACGAAAAAACCGATCTGCCGAGCACCAGATTGATGTACTGGAAAATGTACCCATTGGGGCTGGATATGAGTGTTCTCTGGGGGGCGCAGCAAAAGTCAAAGACTCTGGACGAAAAAAATGGACCTCTTTTCAGAGATCCATTTTTTAATGCTTGGAGCGGGAAACGAGACTCGAACTCGCGACCCCGACCTTGGCAAGGTCGTGCTCTACCAACTGAGCTATTCCCGCGTCTTGGTGAGGCGCATTCTATAGAATCCAGAAGCCTCGTCAACACCTTGATTCAAAAAAGTTTATTTCTTTTCCACGTCGGTCTTCAGATGCGGCCAGGCAGCCCGCAAATATTGGACCATGGACCACAACGTCAGGCCCGCGGATATCAGCAGCAAGGCGTAACCCAGCAGCACCCAGAACGTGAAATCCGACGGATTCGCCAGCAGAATTACCAAGGCCAGCATTTGCGCGGCGGTTTTCCATTTACCCAGGTTCGACACGGCGACGTGAGCGCGGGCGCCGAGTTCGGCCATCCATTCGCGAAGTGCCGAGACGACAATCTCGCGACCGATGATCACGGCAGCCGGCAGCGTGAGCCAAAGGTTGCCATGTTCTTGCACCAGCAAAACCAGCGCAACGGCGACCATCAGCTTGTCAGCCACGGGATCGAGGAAAGCCCCGAACGGTGTGCTTTGTTCCAGTCGGCGGGCCAGATACCCATCCAGCCAGTCTGTGGCGGCGGCAAATGCGAACACCGAGGCGGACGCCAGGTAGCTCCATTGATACGGCAGGTAGAACAGTAAAATGAAGATCGGAATGAGCAGGACGCGTAGTACGGTAATCAGATTAGGGATATTCATCGGCACAACTGGCTACGAGGTGAGGGGGCATTCTACTCGCTGTGCAGATTGGCATAAATCAACTCTGCGAGCTTTTTACTGATCCCGGGTGCTTTGGCGATCTCTTCGATGCTGGCACGAGACAGCTCCTGCAATCCACCAAAATGTTTCAACAAATCGCGGCGACGGGTCGGTCCGACACCGGCAACGCCCTCCAGTGTAGACGTGCGGCGAGTTTTCCCACGACGGGCGCGGTGTCCGGTAATCGCGAAACGGTGAGCCTCGTCTCGTATCTGCTGGATCAAATGCAGCGCGGGGGAATCGCCACGCAAGGTGAATTCGTGGGCAGCATCGTTCAGGTACAGGGTTTCGAAACCGGCCTTTCGCGTGGCGCCCTTGGCTACGCCCAGCAGAATCAGATCAGGCACGGCCAGCTCGTTGAGCACGTCGCGGGCCATGGACAGCTGCCCCTTGCCACCGTCCACCAGCAAAATGTCCGGTAGCTTTCCCTCCCCGTCCTTCAGTTTGCTGAATCGTCGGGTCAGGGCCTGATGCATCGCGGCGTAGTCATCGCCCGGGGTGACGCCTTCAATGTTGTAGCGACGGTAGTCGGACTTGATCGGACCTTCGGGGCCGAACACCACGCAGGATGCCACGGTCGCTTCGCCGCTGGAGTGACTGATGTCGTAACACTCCAGGCGCTGTGGCGGTTCGTCCAGGTTCAGCACTTCTGCCAGCGCATCGAAACGTGCAGCAACGTGTTGACGGTTGGCCAGTCGCGCTCCCAGGGCCTGCTCGGCATTGGTGACCGCCAACTGTTGCCAGCGTGCCCGCGTACCACGAACCCTATGACTGATGGTCAATTCGCGACCACGCAGCTCATCGATGGCCGCGATCAGGGTCGGGAAGTCTTCGTGAACCACGTTGACGATCAGTTCGCTCGGCAAGTCGCGCTCAGGACTGCTGATGAAGTACTGGCCGAGAAACGCCGCCATGACTTCAGAAACGTCCTCTTCAATACCCACCTGAGGAAAGAAGTTCTTGCTCCCCAGCACCCGCCCACCACGCACACTGATCAAATGAACGCAGGCCCCACCCGGATTGACAAACGCTGCGATCACGTCGACATCGCCCGTCCCGCCTTCCATGCTTTGCTGGTCCTGGACCCGGCGCAGTAATGAAATCTGATCCCGCAACTCGGCCGCACGCTCGAATTCGAGGTTGATCGCCGCCTCTTCCATTCCTGCGGACAACTCGTCCGTCAGCGCATTGCTGCGCCCTTCAAGGAACATCACCGAGTGCCGTACGTCTTCAGCGTATACCTCAGGTTCCACCAGCCCGACACAGGGCGCCTTGCAGCGTTTGATCTGATACTGCAGGCAAGGACGGGTGCGGTTCTTGTAATAGCTGTCTTCGCACTGACGAACAAAAAACGTCTTCTGCAGCAGGCTCAGGCTTTCGCGAATGGCGCCGGCGCTGGGATAAGGGCCGAAATACTTGCCCTTGGCCTTTTTTGCACCGCGATGGATGCTCAAGCGTGGAAACTGACCATCCGAGAGAAAGACGTAGGGGTAGGATTTATCGTCGCGCAGCAGGATGTTGTAGGGCGGACGCCACTCCTTGATCAGCGTCTGCTCAAGCAACAAGGCTTCGGTTTCATTGGCTGTAATCGTCGTTTCGACCTGAGCGATACGCGCGACCAGTGCCGCGGTCTTGGGCGCAAGACCGGATTTGCGGAAATAACTCGACAGACGATTCTTGAGGTTCTTGGCCTTGCCGACGTAGAGCAGGCGTGCCTCGCTGTCGAACATGCGATACACACCGGGACGCCCACTGACCGTCGACAGAAAGGCGCTTGGATCGAAGACTTCAGTCATTTTCAGAGGCTGGCATCGACCATGCCATGACGAACCGCCAACAGCGTCAACTCGACATCGCTGCTGATCGAAAGCTTTTCGAAAATGCGGTAACGGTAAGTGTTCACGGTTTTTGGCGACAGACACAGTTTGTCGGAAATGATCTGGACCTTCTGACAGCCGACAATCATCAACGCGATCTGGATTTCCCGCTCCGACAAGGTGTCGAAAGGCGAATCATTGGTCGGCTGGAAGGATTTGATCGCCAGTTGCTGTGCAATTTGCGGGCTGATGTAGCGCTGCCCGGCAAACACCAGGCGGATAGCCTGGACCATTTCCGGGAGCCCGGCACCCTTGGTCAGATAACCCGCGGCACCAGCCTGCAACAACCTTGTAGGAAACGGATCTTCTTCGCACACGGTGACCGCGACGACTTTGATATCCGGATGACTTCGCAATAATTTGCGCGTGGCTTCAAGACCGCCGATACCGGGCATCTTGACGTCCATCAGGACCACATCGGGTTTCAACTCACGCGCCTTGAGCAGGGATTCTTCCCCGGACTCAGCCTGGCCGACTACTTGCAGGCCATCGATGTCAGCCAGCATTCGTGTAATGCCTGTACGAACGAGATCATGGTCATCGACTACTAGCACCCTAATCAAGCAGACACCTCGCGATATGGTCTTATTGGGTTGCCGACACCTTAGCAAAAAGCAACTGGCAGACCTAGCGGCAAGCGTCATATAAAAAGTTTCAATACATCTTGAAAGGCTTGTCGCATGCGTGTTTCAGCCGGGCGAGGCATCGGTATCGCGCTGCATTCTCAGGAAACACGCGTCTGTGCCGACCACCTTCAGGCCCTTTCGCTCATACAACGCTTGCGCGGGATTATTTTCAAAAACCGTCAAACGCAAAGCCGGACGCCGTTCCTTGCACGCCGTGGCGAATACCTGATCAATCGTCCAGGCACCGGCGCCCTGCCCTCGAAACGCTTCGAGGACGTGCAGTTCGCGGATGTACAGGGCTTTGGCGTCACGACTCAGACTGAAAAAGCCCAACACGGTACTGCCACTCACAATCAACCAGTTCTCGCGCCCTGCCCAACCAACATCGAAACCTTCGTCCTGCCACAGCAGATCGTGCTGAATGTAATAGCGGAGCATGTTGTTGCGGGTCAGTTCACGAGCGAAGTCGAGGTCCCGGGATGTCGCGGGACGTAATTCAAATACCATCACCTCGATGCAACCTCCACAAATTGCCCCTTCCAGCCATCAGCATCGCGGCGAGCCACAACCATCAGGTTGCCTGTACCCGGTGCGGCTGCAACCAGCGAGCCGTCCGACGCCCAGATCGCGCTGCGTCCTGCCGATTCCCAGCCACCCGTTGCACCGCCATGGTTGGCCATCAGGACAGTCATCGAATGAGCGCTGGCGTAGCCTTGCAACAAGGCGGTATCCGGGGCGTAGCCGTTTTCCGTGATCAGCACGCCCGCCGCATAGAGATCGGCGCCTTGCTGCGCCGCTGCAGCGGCATGATTGGCGTGAGAGAAATCCGCGCACACCGCCAACGCGACCGTATCGGCACCTATGGTCAGGGTCGAACCGCCGGTTCCCGGTGCAAATGCCACCTCCTCGCCTGGATGCAAATGCTGCTTGCTATAGACCCCTAGAGAGCCATCGACACCCAACACCAGCGCCCCAATCAATACTGGCGAATCTTCCGACAGCCGAATCGGCATCCCGACGACAGTCGCCACACCGACTTCCCGCGCGAAATCCCGTAGCGGTTGCAGCACCTCGGCGCTTGGCGAAATGGCCAATTCAGCCGCAAGTCCACGCTCGTACCCGGTCAGTGATAACTCCGGGAACACCAGTAATTGCACGCCCTGCTCAGCGGCAACTTGCATGAAGCGCTGATGCCACACAATGTTTGCGGCAAGGTCGCCGGCGATGGAGATCGATTGAGCAGCGGCGATGATCAGTGGCGTCATGGTTCGTCCCTGTGGCGTTGTACGTAAGTGGAACACAAAGTGTGTCACAACCGGCGACGCACTCAAGCGATAGAAAATGCCGTCGGTGATCGATAGCATTTTCTGATTGAATCCACGTACCGGCCTCGAGTAAGCTCGGCGCACTCATCGGAGACAAACCATGTCCAGCACCCTCTCACAGCTTCGTACCGTCAGCGCCCTGCGCTCGGTAGCGGCTGCCCGGGTGAATGACGTTTGTGCTCCGGTCAGCTTTTATTTTGGGTATTGGTTTAGCCACTGGCGCGCCTGATACCCACACGGCGCCCACTTTAAACGGGTCGCCACCAGAGAATTCTCAACCCCCGGTCGGCTTCCCGACCGGGGGTTTTGTTTTTTCAGCCCCGCACATTTTTAGCGACACACCAGACAACCAGAGGATTAAAAAATGAACTACGCCACTTACTACCGTTACGACAGTTTTACCGCCTGGCGATTTAGCAGCCTCCGCTCGGGACAGCCTGCCGCCTCCGATCGGTCACCCACAGGTGGCAAGCACACACACGCAGCCAATCCGGCCAATTGTCGAACACCCCAGTAGGGCCGAGTGCGCGGGAACGAACCCGCCGCCAGCCCAGGAAACCCGAATATGAACTCGTTCGTCTCTGCTCTGCCGCTGTCCACCTTGAGCCCTGCCAATGAAGCGCTGACCCTGCGTCTGCCCAGCTCATTGCAACTCAAACAGCAACTGCCACTCAGCAACCCCCTGACCCAGCAAGTCGCCGCCCACCGCCAGGCGGTTCGCGCGATCCTCAACGGTGAAGACTCCCGTCTGCTGGTCATCGTCGGTCCCTGCTCGATTCACGACCCTCAGTCCGCCCTCGAATACGCCGGCAACCTCGCCCGCCTCGCCGCCGAGGTCAGTGATGAAATGCTGCTGGTGATGCGCGCCTACGTCGAAAAACCCCGCACCACGGTCGGCTGGAAAGGCCTGGCCTACGATCCCCACCTGGATGGCAGCGATGACATGGCCGGCGGCTTGACCCTGTCCCGCGAGTTGATGCGCGAAATGCTCCGCCTGGGACTGCCGATTGCCACCGAACTGCTGCAACCGATGGCTGCCGGCTACTTCGACGATCTGCTGAGCTGGGTCGCCATTGGCGCTCGCACCACCGAGTCGCAGATCCACCGTGAAATGGCCAGCGGCCTGAGCATGCCGGTCGGCTTCAAGAACGGCACCGATGGTGGTGTCGGTGTGGCCAGCGACGCCATGCGCTCTGCCGCCCATCCGCATCGCCATTTCGGTGTCGACAGCCAGGGTCATCCGGCAATCATTCAAACGCCGGGCAATCCCGACACCCACCTGGTGCTGCGTGGCGGACACAGCGGGCCGAACTACGACCGCGACAGCGTCGCCCGGGTGAACAGCGATTTGACCAACCTGAAGATCCCGGCCCGGATCATGGTCGACTGCAGCCATGCCAACAGCGGCAAAGACCCGTTGCGTCAGCCAGCGGTGTTTAACGATGTGCTTGAACAGCGACTGCAAGGTGATCGATCACTGATCGGCATGATGATCGAGAGTCATCTGTTCGAAGGCTGCCAATCGCTGGGCCCGTCAATGCGCTATGGCGTGTCAGTCACGGACGGCTGCCTTGGCTGGAACGGGACGGAATTATTGTTACGCCAGGCAGCCGATCGGCTCAGAGCGCAAAGCAGGGATCAACAATCGGCGTGAGCCACACCCAACGTCCAGTCCTCCCAGCGAGGACTGGACGTCGGAATCGAGACACTATTAACAGGCAAAGGGTGTTCCCGAAGTAGGCCATCGCAGGAAAACGCTCTGTTACAGATAAAAAGATGTCCAAATATTCCGACCAAGACCTCATGTACTTTCGAACTTTCTTACATTTTCTATTCCGTTTTCATCAGGTTACAGCGGCTTTTTCATACAACGCCGAACAGCGGGTGTGCTTTAGAGTGAGCCCATCAACACACTTCTGAACGACTGCGAAAAAGGAAAGAACATGCTACGGAATGCAACTACTCAGTATCCGATCCTGTTGGTCCACGGGCTCTTCGGCTTCGATCGCATCGGCAAGGTCGAACTCTTTCATGACGTCAAGCAGGCCCTCAGGAGTGCAGGCGCAAGAGTGTTTATCCCGCATTTGTCGGCTACCCATAGCAATGAAGTCCGCGGCGACCAACTTCTGGCGCAGATCGAACGGGTACTGGAAGGAACCGGTGCAAACAAAGTCAACCTGATCGGCCACAGCCAAGGTGCACTCGCTGCACGCTATGCGGCAGCGACAGCGCCGGAAGCAATCGCTTCGGTGACGTCCGTCAGCGGACCGAATCACGGCTCGGAACTGGCCGACTTCTTGCGCAAGGCGCTCACGCCCGGGCGACTGCCGGAACACGTCGCCGCGACTGTTGCAACGTTGTTTGCAGACTTTCTATCGTTGCTCAGCGGCCACCGTCACCTGCCGCAGAACGCCATCGCCGCGCTGAATGCCCTGACCACCGAAGGCGTAGGCGCGTTCAACGACAAGTACCCCCAGGGGTTGCCGAAAACCTGGGGTGGCAAGGGTCGAGAACTGGTCGACGGCGTACGTTATTACTCCTGGAGCGGCACCCTGCAGGGCGACATCCTCGACAAAGGGCTTGATGCTCTGAGTCCGATGCACGGGTTCCTCCGCGCCTTTTCCCACTACTTCACCACCGAACCCGAGCAGAACGACGGCCTGGTTGGCCGCTACAGCTCCCATTTGGGCAAAGTCATCCGGTCCGACTATCCGCTGGATCATCTGGACAGCCTCAGCCAGACCGCCGGTCCGTTGCGCAAGGGCATCGACCCGATTGCCCTGTATGTGCAGCATGCGGAGCGTCTGAGAAATGCCGGTCTATAAAGGATTGCCATACGGGCCTGCATGGCCCGGACGGAACTTTGAGGAGAAATAGACCACTGAATCCGGTAGGATCCGCACTTTACTGAACATTGAAAGGAGTATTTCACCATGGCTAAAGCCACTGCCCGTCACATCCTCGTTGCCAGCGAAGCCAAGTGCAACGAATTGAAAGCCCAAATCGAAGGCGGCGCTGATTTCGCCGAAGTCGCCAAAGCCAACTCCACTTGCCCATCCAGCCGCCAGGGCGGTGATCTGGGTTCGTTCGGTCCAGGCCAGATGGTCAAGGAATTCGACACCGTGGTCTTCAGCGCACCGATCAACGTGGTGCAAGGCCCGGTCAAGACCCAGTTCGGTTACCACCTGCTGGAAGTGACCAGCCGTCAGGACTGATCTACCCTTAAGTTTTCTGCACAACGGCCCGCCTTTTGGTGGGCCGTTGTGTTTCGGATACGTGATACGAGTGGCGAGGGATGCGCCGCTAGCGTACAAATTGCGGTTACTGACCACCCGGCTCTAAGGCTGACAATGCGACTGGCTTTCCCTACTTTATTGTTCACGGCCGTGGCCCTGTTGTTGAGCGTCACCGGTGTGAATGCAACACCGCAGCATGCTTTGACCGTGTACGGTGAACCGGCGAAGTATCCTGCCGGCTTTAGTCATTTTGCCTACACAAACCCGCAAGCCCCCAAGGGTGGCACGATGCGCCGCTCGGCCGTCGAAATCGGTCATTTCGATCATATGTTGCCCTACATCGATAAAGGCATTGGCGTCACACAGATCGACGGCCTGCTTTACTCGCCCCTCGCCCAGCGTTCGCTGGACGAGCCTTACACCGTGTACGGCCTGGTGGCGCAGCAGATGGAGCGCTCGGACGACGGTTTGTTCCTGCGCTTCTACCTGAACCCCAAGGCCCGTTTCGCGGACGGCAAACCGATCACGGCCGAAGACGTGCGCTACACCTTCGACCTGTTGATGACCCAGGGTAGCCTGCGTTATCGCACCCAATTTACCGACGTAAAAGGCGTCGAAGTGGAATCACCTCTGACAGTTCGGTTCGACTTGAAAAGCAATGAGAACCGTACCCTGCCCCTCGATATCGCGACCCTGCCGGTGTTTCCCGAGCATTGGTGGAAGAGTCGCGACTTCGCCAATGGAGGCGGTTACGAGCCGCCTTTGGGCAGCGGCCCTTACAGAGTGAGCAAGGTCGACTCCGGCCGCAGCATCACCTTCACGCGCAATGCCGAATGGTGGGGCAAGGATCTACCGGTCAGCCGCGGCCTCTACAACTTCGATCTTTTCAGCATCGAGTACTTCGGCGATACCGACGTCGCCCGCCAGGTTCTGCGCGGCGGTGCCTACGACTACAACCGCGAATTTTCCGCCACCGGTTACTCCATCGGCTACGACGGCCCGGCCCTGAGTGACGGGCGCCTGCAAAAGGCGCACCTGGCAACGCAAGCTCCCCAAACGGCTCAGGGTTTTGTGTTCAACCTGCAAAACCCGCTGTTCCAGGACCGTCGAGTGCGTCAGGCGCTGGCCATGCTCTGGGATTTCGAGTGGAGCAACCGGCAGATGATGCGCGACATGTACATCCGCCAGCAGAGCTACTTTTCCAACACCGACCTCGCCGCCCGACACCTGCCGGACGCCGGCGAACTGGCGATTCTCGAACCGTTGCGCGGGCAGATCCCCGACGAAGTTTTCACCCAGGTTTTCCAAGCGCCGAAAACCGATGGCAGTGGCGTGATACGCGACAAACAGTTGCAGGCACTCGATTTGCTCGAACAGGCCGGCTGGAAACCCGGTGGCGATCAACTGGTCAATGCCGAAGGCAAGTCATTGAGTTTCACTTTCCTGGTCAGCCAGAACGGCATGGATCGATTGCTGCTGCCTTATAAGCGCACCCTGAAACAGATCGGCATCGACATGAACATCCGCCGCATCGACTCGTCCCAATACGTGAATCGCCTGATGAGCCGCGACTACGACATGATCGTGACCGGCTACCCGGTCACGACGTCGCCCGGGGGTGAACTGCTCAATTACTTCGGCTCGGTCTCGGCCAACGACCCTGGCGCCAACAACTACATGGTCTTGAAAAATCCGGCGGTCGAC
Source organism: Pseudomonas sp. ANT_J28 (assembly GCF_008370005.1). Classification (NCBI taxonomy): domain Bacteria; kingdom Pseudomonadati; phylum Pseudomonadota; class Gammaproteobacteria; order Pseudomonadales; family Pseudomonadaceae; genus Pseudomonas; species Pseudomonas sp. ANT_J28. Next base: position 41,941 of record NZ_VOBM01000019.1, on the reverse strand, counting down.
ACACTGATCGCCGGGCTGGTTCGCGCCACCACCCAACCCGAAATGCTGCACTACGCCCACGCCCTGGACCGGGTGCTGCAATGGAACTACTACTGGATTCCCAACTACTACCCGCCGGGCAGCTCCACCGTGTGGTGGAATCGTTTCGGCAGGCCCAACGAACAAGCGAGCAATGACGAAGCCATCGAGAGCTGGTGGGAAATCAGCACCACGCCGCTGACCAACCAACAGATGACCGCTGAGCAAATCAGCCGTGGCAAACCCGGAGGGCCGCACTGATGTGGGCTTACATACTGCGGCGTCTGCTGCTGATCATTCCGACGTTGGTGATTATTCTTCTGGTCAACTTCATCATCGTCCAGGCCGCGCCGGGTGGCCCGGTAGAACAGGCCATCGCACACTTGCAAGGCATCGGCGGCGCGAGTGTCGGCGGCGGTTCCGGCGAACGCATGTCCGGCACCTCCCGATCCAGTCGCGGCCTCGACCCGCAACTGATCAAGGACATCGAAAAGCAATACGGCTTCGATAAGCCGGCGCACGAACGTCTGTGGCTGATGCTCACCAGTTACGCGCACCTGGACTTCGGCAAGAGCTTTTTCCGCGGCGCGACCGTCACCGACCTGATCCTGGAAAAAATGCCGGTGACCATTTCCCTTGGGCTCTGGGCAACGCTGATCACCTACCTGGTGTCGATTCCTTTGGGCATCCGCAAGGCCGTGCACCACGGCAGCCATTTCGATATCTGGAGCAGCACCGCGATCGTCATCGGCTACGCCATGCCGGCGTTCCTGTTCGCGATGTTCCTGATCGTGATCTTCGCCGGTGGCACCTCGCTGAACTGGTTCCCGGTGCGCGGCCTGGTCTCGGACAACTTCGAATCGCTGTCGACCGTGGGCAAAATCGCCGATTACTTCTGGCACCTGGTATTGCCGGTGACGGCACTGGTGATCGGCGGGTTCGCCACGCTGACCATTCTGACCAAGAACTCCTTCCTCAATGAAATCACACGCCAGTACGTGGTCACTGCCCGCGCCAAGGGGTTGAGCGAACGCCGAGTGCTCTACGGCCACGTGTTTCGCAACGCCATGCTGCTGGTGGTCTCGGGGATTCCCCAGGCGTTCATCAGCGTATTTTTCGCCGGCTCCCTGCTGATCGAAGTGATCTTCTCCCTCGACGGCCTGGGTCGCATGAGTTACGAGGCCGCGGTTTCACGGGACTACCCGGTGGTATTCGGTTCGCTGTTCATCTTCACGCTGTTCGGTCTCTTGATAAAACTGGTCGGCGACCTCTGCTACACCCTCGTTGACCCGCGCATCGACTTCGCATCGAGGAACGCCTGATGTTCAAGCTCTCGCCGTTAGGTCGTCGTCGTTTCGAGCGATTCAAGAAAAACCGGCGCGGCTGGTGGTCGCTGTGGTTGTTTGTCGGCCTGTTCCTGCTGACTCTCGGCGGCGAACTGATCGCCAACGACAAACCGCTGATCGTCAGTTATCAGGGCTCACTCTACTTCCCGGCCCTGAAGCGTCATACCGAGCAGGAATTTGGCGGGCAGCTGCCGTTCCAGGCGGACTACCGCAGCGATTATGTGCAGCAGCTGATTCACCAGGACGGTGGCTGGATGCTGTTCCCTCCAATCCCCTTCAGCGACGACACGCCGAACTATGACCTCAATCAACCAGCGCCTAGCCCGCCGACGAAGGTCAACTGGCTGGGCACCGACGACCAGGCGCGAGACGTGTTGGCCCGAGTGATTTTCGGTGCTCGGGTGTCGATCCTGTTTGCCTTGATGCTGACTTTTGTCAGTGCACTGATCGGCATCGCTGCCGGCGCCCTGCAAGGTTATTACGGCGGCTGGGTCGACCTGATCGGTCAACGGTTGCTGGAGGTTTGGTCGGGGCTGCCGGTGCTGTACCTGCTGATCATCCTGTCGGGTTTCGTCGAGCCCAATTTCTGGTGGCTGCTGGGGATCATGGCGCTGTTTTCCTGGCTGGCCCTGGTGGACGTGGTGCGCGCCGAGTTTCTGCGCGGACGCAACCTGGAATACGTCAAAGCCGCCCGGGCGTTGGGCCTGACCGACCGCAAGGTTATCGTCCGGCACATCCTGCCCAACGCGATGAACGCGACCCTGAGCTACTTGCCGTTCATTCTGACCGGGGCGATTTCCACCCTCACCGCGCTGGACTTCCTCGGCTTCGGCATGCCCGCTGGCAGTGCATCGCTGGGCGAATTGATTGGTCAGGGCAAGCAGAACCTGCAAGCGCCGTGGCTGGGATTAACGGCATTTTTTACCCTGGCGCTGATTCTTTCTTTACTGGTGTTTATCGGGGAGGCGTTACGTGACGCTTTCGATCCACGATCTTGATCCTTGGCCATGACGCGGACTGTTGATATGAGTAACAACCTGATCGAAATCCGTGACCTCAGCGTGGCCTTCAGCGGCCAGACCGTGGTGCGCAATCTGTGCCTGGACATCCGCCCTGGCGAATGCCTGGCGCTGGTGGGTGAGTCGGGCTGCGGCAAGTCGGTGACCGCTCACTCGATCCTGCAACTGCTGCCCGAGACCGATACCGAAACCACAGGCAGCATTCGCTATCGCGGCAAGGAACTGGTCGGCGCGCCGACCAAGGTGTTGCGAGAACTGCGGGGTAACCGCATCGCGATGATCTTCCAGGAGCCCATGACCTCGCTCAACCCATTGCACAGCATCGAAAAGCAGATCGGCGAAACCCTGCTGCTGCACAAGGGCCTGGCCGGTAAAGCGGCGCAAGCGCGGATCCTCGAGTTGCTACATTTGGTCGGCATTCAGAAGCCCAAAGAGCGGCTCAAGGCCTACCCCCATCAATTGTCCGGCGGCCAGCGGCAACGGGTGATGATCGCCATGGCCCTGGCCTGCGAACCGGAGTTGCTGATCGCCGACGAGCCGACCACAGCGCTGGACGTGACGGTGCAGCGCAAGATCCTGCTGCTGCTCAAATCCCTGCAACAGCGCCTCGGCATGTCGCTGCTGCTGATCAGCCACGACCTCAATCTGGTGCGCAGCATTGCCCAACGCGTCTGCGTGATGAAGGCCGGGGAAATCGTCGAGCAGGCACCTTGCGAAACGCTGTTTACCGAACCGAAACATCCTTACAGCTGCGTCTTGCTGAATGCCGAACCTGAAGGTGAAGCACTGCCCCGGGACGAGCGCGAGAACGTGCTGGAAGTGGACAATCTGCGGGTGCAGTTCGCCCTTGGCGGCGGGCTGTTTCAACGCAAGACCTACCTGAAGGCCGTGGACGGCATCAGCCTGAACATTCAGCGCGGCAAAACGCTGGGCATTGTGGGCGAATCCGGTTCCGGCAAGTCGACGCTGGGGCAGGCGATCCTGCGCTTGCTCGACTCCGAAGGCAGCATTCGCTTTCAAGGTGAAGCGCTGGACAGCCTGACGCAAAAACAGCTGCGGCCGTGGCGCAAGAAAATGCAGGTGGTGTTCCAGGACCCGTTCGGCAGCCTCAGCCCGCGGATGTCCGTGGCGCAGATCATCAGTGAAGGCCTTGAGGTGCATAGCCAGTTGACGGCTGACGAATGCAAAGCCGAAGTGATTCGGGCATTGGTGGAAGTCGGACTTGATCCGCAAAGCCGTCATCGCTACCCGCACGAGTTTTCCGGCGGCCAACGCCAACGCATCGCCATCGCCCGGGCGCTGGTGCTGAAACCGGCGCTGATCCTGCTAGACGAACCAACCTCGGCGCTGGATCGCACGGTGCAAAAACAAGTGGTCGCCCTGCTCCGCCAACTTCAGGAAAAACACGGCCTGACCTACCTGTTCATCAGCCACGACCTGGCAGTGGTCCGTGCCCTGGCTCATGACATGATCGTGATCAAGGACGGCAAAGTGGTGGAAAGCGGTGCCAGCCACGACGTGTTCGATTCGCCGCAGCATCCGTATACCAAAGAGCTGTTGGCGGCGGCGCATCCTGGAGCCGTTCGATGAACACCACCGAAAGCCTCAAGGACTACCAGCGTGTTCGCTTGCTGGCCATCCGTTCGTTGTTCGAGATCATCGAGCAGTCCAGCGAAGGCACGGTGATTGTCGACCGCGACGCCAACATCGTCTGGATGAACGAGCGCTATGCCCGGCGCTTCGGCCTGGAATCGGCGGAAGTGGCGATCGGCAAGGCCTGCGAAAGTGTGATCCCCGGCAGTCTGTTGCGCGAGGTGGTGCGCACGGGACGGCCGATCTTGCTCGATATGCAGGACACCCCCAAAGAACCACTGGTGGTGATGCGCCTGCCGATTCATGACGATGCCGGTGTGGTGATCGGTGCCATCGGGTTTGCGCTGTTCGATGAATTGCGCAGCCTTTCACCGATGCTCAAGCGCTACATGAGCATGCAGGCAGAACTGGCGTCCACCCGCTCGCTGCTGCGAGCGCGGCAGACCAAGTACAACTTCGCGCACTTTATCGGCACCAGCGCCGCCAGCCTCGAAGTCAAACGCCGTGCCCGACGCAGCGCGAGCGCGGAATCCCCGGTGTTGCTGCTCGGTGAAACCGGTACCGGCAAAGAGCTGCTGGCTCAGGCGATCCATGGCGCTTCGCCGCGCGCGCATAAAGCCTTTGTCAGCATCAACAGCGCGGCGATTCCCGAATCGTTGCTGGAAGCGGAATTCTTTGGCACCGCGCCCGGCGCGTTTACCGGCGCCGATCGCAAGGGTCGCGCTGGCAAGTTACAGATCGCCCAGGGCGGCACACTGTTTCTCGATGAAATCGGCGACATGCCGTTGCCACTGCAAAGCAAACTGCTGCGGGTACTGCAGGAGAAAGAATTCGAGCCGGTGGGTTCCAACGAAGTGATCCAGAGCGATGTGCGGGTGATTGCCGCGACCTCCACGGATCTGGAAGCCGCGATCAAACGCGGCGAATTTCGCGCCGACCTGTATTACCGCCTCAACGTGCTGCCCATCCAGGTTCCGCCGCTACGTGATCGACTCGATGACCTGCCAGCCCTCAGTGAAGCGATTCTGGAGGAGCTGCGCAGTCAGCACGAATTAAACCGCGAAGCCCTGGAACTGCTGGGTCAACATGCCTGGCCGGGTAATATTCGTGAACTGCGCAACGTGCTGGAGCGGGCGGCACTGCTCAGTGATGACTTGATGCTGAATGCCGCAGATATCCGCGCGGCGATTGGTACGTTCACACCGGTAGAGCGCGTGGTGCCTGTGACGATTGAACCGGTTGCGCATGAGACTTTCAGTGAGGCTCGGGAGCGGTTTGATCGACAGTTGATTGAGGCCACCCTCGCGCAATGCGGCGGGAAGGTTGTTGAAGCGGCGGCACGATTGGGGCTGGGGCGGTCGACGTTGTACAAGAAAATGGTGGCTCTGGGGATTGCAGAGTCTCTATAAAGAGACATGCATCTCCACTTGTAGACAGAGCATCGTCGGAACGCCGCCCGGAGCAAGCTCGCTCCCACATTTGACCGCATTCTTGTGCGCAACTCGGTCAACCTGTGGGAGCGAGCTTGCTCGCGATGAGGCCGGCATTACCGATACAAGTCTCAAACCAGAGACACCCAACTGAAACTCAACTCAAACACTCTCCATATGTCCTTATATTTCAACAGCTTGCGTGTCTGGCACGAAACCCGCTAAAGCCCTTTCCCACAACAGATCCACCCTACAAAAATAACAATCCAGGAGACACACCATGAGTGTGATCATTGCCTTGGCAGCTCTCACGCTGCTAATGCTCGCGGCCTACCGTGGCTACAGCGTTATCCTCTTTGCCCCGATTGCCGCCCTCGGCGCCGTCCTGCTCACCGACCCTTCCGCCGTCGCCCCCGCCTTCACCGGGGTGTTCATGGAGAAAATGGTCGGCTTCATCAAACTGTATTTCCCGGTGTTCCTGCTCGGTGCAGTGTTTGGCAAGCTGATCGAGCTGTCGGGCTTCTCGCGCTCCATCGTCGCCGCGGCGATTCGCCTCCTCGGCACCCGTCAGGCGATGCTGGTGATCGTGCTGGTCTGCGCCCTGCTGACCTACGGCGGCGTGTCGCTGTTCGTGGTGGTGTTCGCGGTCTACCCGTTTGCCGCTGAAATGTTCCGCCAGAGCAATATTCCCAAGCGACTCATCCCGGCGACCATCGCCCTCGGTGCCTTCTCGTTCACCATGGACGCCCTGCCCGGCACCCCGCAAATCCAGAACATCATCCCCAGCACCTTCTTCAACACCACCGCCTGGGCCGCGCCCTGGCTGGGCTTGATCGGCGCGATCTTCGTGGTCTGCGCCGGCATGCTGTTTCTGCAGCGCCAGCGCAACAAGGCTCAGCGCGCCGGTGAGGGGTATGGCACCGAACTGCGCAACGAACCGGAAACCGCTGCCGACATCAAACTGCCAAACCCATGGATTGCACTGTCGCCGCTGCTGGCGGTAGGCATCATGAACCTGCTGTTTACCCAGTGGATTCCCCAGTGGTACGGCAAGACTCACAGCCTCGCGCTGCCGGGCATGGCCGCGCCGGTGACCACCGACATCGCCAAACTCACGGCGATCTGGGCCGTTCAGGCAGCCTTGCTGGTCGGCATCATCATGGTGCTGGTATTCGGCTTCCAGGCGATTCGCGGCAAACTCGCCGAGGGCAGTAGAAGTGCGGTCAGCGGTTCGTTGCTGGCGGCGATGAACACCGCGTCGGAGTACGGCTTTGGCGCAGTCATCGCCTCGCTGCCAGGCTTCCTGGTGCTGGCCGACTGGCTCAAAAGCATTCCCAATCCGCTGGTCAACGAAGCGATCACCGTGACCTTGCTGGCCGGCATCACCGGTTCGGCGTCGGGCGGTATGAGCATTGCGCTGGCGGCCATGGCCAATGACTTCATCGCAGCGGCCCATGCCGCCAACATCCCGCTGGAAGTGCTGCACCGCGTGGCTGCAATGGCCAGTGGCGGCATGGACACCCTGCCGCACAACGGCGCGGTGATTACCTTGCTGGCGGTCACTGGCCTGACCCACCGCGAAGCCTACAAAGACATTTTCTGTATTACGCTGATCAAGACCCTGGCGGTTTTTGTGGTGATCGGTACTTTCTACGCCACTGGCATTGTGTGAGGTATTCATGACGACTCTTTCCGGCAAGACTGCACTGGTCACCGGTTCCACCAGCGGCATCGGCCTGGGCATCGCCCTCAGCCTGGCCAAGGCTGGCGCCAACCTGATCCTCAACGGTTTCGGTGATGCGTCTCAAGTGATTGCCGAAGTCGAGCAATTCGGTGGCAAGGTCGGCCATCACCCGGCCGACGTCAGCAACCCGGCGCAGATCGCCGACATGATCGCCTACGCCGAGCGCGAGTTTGGCGGCGTGGACATCCTCGTCAACAACGCCGGTATTCAGCATGTGGCGTCGGTGGAGGATTTTCCGGTGGAGCGCTGGGATTCGATCATTGCGATCAACCTGTCGTCGGTATTCCACAGCACCCGCTTGAGCCTGCCGGGCATGCGCGCCAAGGGTTGGGGACGGATCATCAACATTGCTTCGGTGCATGGCCAGGTCGGGTCGGTGGGCAAGGCGGCTTACGTGGCGGCCAAGCATGGGGTGATCGGTTTGACCAAGGTGGTCGGGCTGGAAACCGCCACTACCAATGTCACCTGCAACGCCATCTGCCCGGGCTGGGTGCTGACGCCACTGGTGCAGAAGCAGATTGATGACCGCATCGCCAAAGGGATCGACCCGCAACAGGCGCAGCATGATTTGCTGGCCGAGAAGCAGCCTTCCCTGGAGTTTGTGACGCCGCCACAATTGGGCGAACTGGTGCTGTTTTTGTGCAGTGAAGCCGGCAGCCAGGTGCGTGGCGCGGCGTGGAATATTGATGGTGGGTGGTTGGCGCAGTAACCCACAGATAATCGTTCCCACGTCGAGGCGTCGAACCGTCCGCGTGGGAACGATCTGAACAACAAGAAGAGGCAAGCCATGTCCGACATCCTCTGGCAACCCAGCGCCAAGCGCATCGGCAAGACCCGCATGGAGGCCTTTCGGCGCTTCATCAATCAGCGACACAACCTCCACGTCGACGACTACCCTGCCCTGCATCAATGGTCCATCGATCAGCGGGTCACGTTCTGGCAGGCCATCGTCGATTTCTTCGACATCCGTTTCCACGATCAACCGGACGCTGTATTGGTTGAAGGCGCGCAAATGCCCAGCGCCCAATGGTTTCCCGGCGCCACCCTGAACTTCGCCGAACACCTGCTGCGCCGTCGCGACGATGCCGTGGCGGTCATTGCCATCGGCGAGAACGGCCAGCGTGAACACCTGACCTGGGCAGAACTGGCCGAACATGTCGCCGGCTTCCAAAACAGTTTGAAAGCCGCCGGTGTCGGCCTCGGTGACCGCGTCGCGGCGTGCATGCCCAATACCTGGCAAACCCTGGTGGCGATGCTCGGCACCACCAGTTTGGGAGCGATCTGGTCCTGCTCCTCCCCGGACTTCGGCACCCAGGGCGTAATCGATCGCTTCGGCCAGATCGAGCCCAAAGTGCTGATCACCTGCGCCGGTTACCGCTATGCCGGCAAGGACATCGACCAGACCGTCAAGGTCAATGAAATCCTCGAACGCTTGCCATCCTTGCAGCAGTTGATTGTTGTGCCTTACGCCCGACCGCAAGCGCACATCGAACACTTCCACACCCGGGCCAACGTGACGCTCTGGGATGATTTCTACGACGCTGGCGGCGAGCCGGATTTCGTTGCCGTGCCCTTCGCTCATCCGCTGTATATCCTTTATTCCAGCGGCACCACCGGCGTGCCGAAATGCATCATTCACAGCACCGGTGGCGTGTTGCTGCAACACGTCAAGGAACACGGATTGCATTGCGACCTCGGCCCCGGCGACCGGTTGTTCTACTACACCACGTGCGGCTGGATGATGTGGAACTGGCTGGTCTCGGCGCTGGCCGTAGACAGCGCGGTGGTGCTGTACGACGGCTCGCCGTTTCATCCCGCCCCCGAGCGCCTGATCGACCTGATCGACGACGAACGCATCAGTGTCTTCGGCACCAGCCCCAAGTACCTCGCGACCCTGGAAAGCAGCGGAATCAAACCTCGCGAAAGCCATGACCTGGGCAGCCTCAAAACCCTGCTGTGCACCGGTTCCGCGTTGTCGCCGCAGAGTTACGATTATGTCTACCGCGACCTCAAGCCTGACCTGTGCCTGGCCTCGATGTCCGGCGGCACTGACATCGTTTCGTGCTTTGTGAACAGCAACCCGCTGCAACCGGTGCGCCGTGGCGAGATACAGGGCAAAAGCCTGGGCATGGCAGTGGAAGTCTGGAACGACGACGGCCAGCCGGTGATCGGCGAAAAAGGTGAGCTGGTGTGCACCCGTCACTTTCCGGCAATCCCCATCGGGTTCTGGAATGACCCTCAGCAGGAAAAGCTTCGCGCCTCGTATTTCAGTCAGTTCCCCGGTGTCTGGGCCCAAGGCGATTACGCCGAACAATTACCCCATGGTTCGATGATGATCCACGGACGCTCCGACGCCGTACTCAACCCCGGAGGCGTGCGCATTGGTACCGCGGAAATCTACCGTCAGGTGGAGAAAGTCCCGCAGGTTCTCGACAGCGTGGCCATCGGTCAGCAGTGGCAGGATGACGTTCGGGTGGTGCTGTTCGTGCGATTGCGCGAGGGTGTCGATCTGGACGAAGCGCTGCAACAACAGATCCGCCAGGTCATCCGCGCCAACACCACGCCACGGCATGTGCCGGCGAAGATTGTCGCGGTGACCGATATACCGCGCACCATCAGCGGCAAAATCGTGGAACTGGCGGTGCGCAACGTGGTGCATGGTGAGAAGGTAAAAAACACCGATGCCTTGGCCAATCCCGATGCGCTTGAGCAGTTTCGGGATCGGCCGGAACTCGGAACTTAAACGATCATGCGTGTGTGTTAATCCATGTGCGAACCAGGTGGGCGCCTTCCACTGGCAGGATTCGGCGCAATAGAGTTGTTCAGAGTGATCAGGACCGGCTCGTCAATCGCGCTACCGGGGTTTGCTTCAAGCGCGCCGCGCAGGGTGGACATATTGAGTTCATAACTATCTTTGTCCGTATACAGCTGGCTCAGTAGCGAGGTGGTCACAGCCAGTGAGTCCGCATTTTCAAAGGCTTTGGAACTGGCGTGACAAGCACGGCCTTCATCCGTAACCGGCAGACGTCCCGACGCCAAGTTCAGCAGCGAAACCACATCCAGCAATTGCCCTCTTTCGCCGGTGCGCCCTGCATCGCGCGCATAGCTGACATCTTCGGTCTGTGAAACACCGTGGAACACCTCATGAATCAAGTCGTCTGCCACGACGTCATGGTTGAAGCCCAGACCGATGAAGTGCTTGTTGAGATTGGGCGTATAGATTTCGATGAATTTCGTGTCGGATTGGTCTTTTGCATCTTTCCATTGCTTGTAAGCGTCCATGTTGAAAGCAGCAATATTGTTAGTGTTCTTGAGCGGATCGAGAAAAATATTACTGATGGAAAGACCTGCAAAGTCTGCCCTGACCAATCTCAGATAGTTCAACAACCGTTCGAATGCATCGCTCGAGTTGCTTCCCATCAGTACCTTGATGATTGCGTTGCGTTCCTTCGTTAAGTCAAGACGGGTAAAGACGTTGATCGCGTTTTCGATTTTTGTACGCGCCAGCGGCAAACTTTGCTCAATGAACTGTCGGGTATAGCTGACGGGCAATGTCTTACTGAATTGCGGCAACCTGATAGGTGCCTGAAAGGTGAAGTTGTTCAGTTTTGGTCCCCAGGGTTTGCCCAGTCGATCAAGGGCATACCATTGTTGGGCGCTACGCTCTGCCACCACCGTTAGCGTGTCACCGGTTGCACCACGGGGTCGCCAGGTACCCTGTCCGGTGGCATCGGCGCTTTTGGCTGCGCAAATCAGATCGTAGGTTTTATGACGGCCATTGAGTTTGTGCAACTGGGATCGCGCCAGTCCGAGCATCTCGTGAGCCTGCCTGGTAAATCGCAGCGCCCCCTTATGGACAAGTTTCCCGACTCCGAACAATGCCGTAGGTACGCCATCCACGGGATTGAAGAGGGAAACAGATGTGACGAAAGCGAGCTTGGTCAGGCGGGCGGCTTTGGAAGCCGTGGAGATAGCCTTCGCCGAGATGCTCAGTGCTTTGGCACCAGCCCCCACAAACGCTCCACCCACTGCAATGACATCCATAACGCAGCCATACATCCCATCGACCATCTTATTGTGTTCCCCGGAAGATAGATCCTCGATGCACTTTTTAAAGGGAACGACCAGATCGACAATATACGTCGCGTTTTCTTCGCCTTTTTTGCGCTGGCTTTCAAGCACTGTTGGCACAGTGGTGACTGCTTCAAGTTCGTCAAACGTCATCATCGGACGATTGTTGACGATGAACCTAGCAATTCGAACAATCTGCGAATTATCAAAATTTTGATAAACGCTCTGCTTCCGCTCCGACGGCGTAGCGGGCGCGGAAAGTTCACCCAACTTGTCAATTATCGCCACGCTACTGCTGGCCGAACTGGCCTCTAGAAGACCATGGGTGTATTCACTAAGGATAATCGGTAATCGTTCTGGATTCGTCGGCACCTGTTGCGTTTTTAGATCACCTTTAAAATCTACTCTGGCGGCGCCCTGCAATTTCCCTGTGTTGGCGATCAACGCACCAAGCGTGTTGTTTCTACGTAGTTCACCACGTAAGGTAAACAGTTCATAGCACGTAACAGTGTTTCCATGAGAAGCGCACATGACAATACCAAAACGCCCCGTGACAGCATCTTTGCCTTGTTGGGTTTCATAGTCTGCTTCAAGTATCAACGGCCCCCCAAAACGGTTGGAAGATGTCTCTATCGCCGCTCCGCGAAGGGTGAAGAAGGTGATCTTACCTTTCAGAAAAGTTTCCAGATCGAAGGGAGGCATGTGTGAAAGGGCCATCTTCACATTTCTGACCACCGCATTATTCAAATTGCCGAGGTAACCCCGAAGTTGGCGGTGATACTTATGATCATTAGGCTCCAGCCGCTGCAGCCTCGGATAGCTTTTGTGAATGCTTACTATGGATGGATCGTAGTAACCTTTATGTTTTTGATTGGTAATACTTGAAAGTAAATCGGGCGCACCGTAAGCGTGTTCGTCGGGGAAAACCCCAAGCAGATCCCACTCGCCACCCACCAGGTCACCAGACATATGCAGGTCGACCATAGACATGGCGGTAGGTGAGGCATACAGGCCGGGTCGCTGATAGAGCGTTTTATCTTCCAGGGCACAAGTTGGCTCGACGCCCATAATCGCCGCCCGTGCGAAGTCTTTTCTGCTTGGAATGGGGCTGGTGTAGGCTCGGGCAAGGTGCGTGCCGTCCACGTACTCCTCGAACACAGTGATTGCCCGCTCCGTCGTTTCCTTTTCCGCTTGCTTAAGTTCCGTTGTCGTCACCACGCCATTAATCAGGGCCCAGTCAACGATTGGATCGATCATTGTCAAACCCCGCAGACGTGCCAGTGGATCACTGACTGGCTCCAGTTCGGCATACGCCATAATCTGCGTATACGTCAAAACCCGCGATGCTCCCTTGGTGACCGCTTCCACCAGGGCAACTCCAACGCAGAAGGACACCCAGCCAACCGAACCCATCATCAGCGACGAAGGGACACCCTTGACCAGAAATTCTGGCGCGATTTCCGCCAGCAGCAGGTTCGATGCCAATGGCGCCACAACAGGATTCACCCAGCCTTTGCTGTGTAGAAAGGTTTCCAGCTCCTTGCGCACGACCGACGAAGATCGTTCGACATTGGTCGGTGCATACAAATCGAGCCCGCCGATACTCTTTCTGGCTTGAGCGTTACCAATGTGCGGATACAGCTCCAGCAAAATAGCCGTTATCAATAGTTGCCCAAGATCCTGTGCATAGACGTCTTGCCCGGATTTTGCACCGAACCAGTCCAGTTCCTTCAGGAGTTTCCTGGCGCAGGCTTGGGCCGCCGGATGCTTGACCAACTGAACGATACGTTCGGCGGCGTTATCGTGCGTTGCAATAGTGCCACCCGTTTCGCGGTACAGTTTATCCAGCAGCTTTTCGTCTGGAGCTATAAGTTTTGCAGTGGCCTGACGAATATCATTAAGTTGCTCGGCAGACAATACGATCAACGATTGATCATCGGTGATGATCTGCCCCCAATAACTGCCAAAATGATCGACTTCAGGAAAGTCAAACTCGAAGTAGCCGATCAGGTTTCTGAGCTGCGCAACGGACGTTGGCACATCAAAGCCATAAAATTGAAGCCACTGATCAATAATTACAATGTTGTCCGCCCAAAGACAACCTCCGACCTCTTTGGCAATATCCGCCAAGACCTCCATTGAAGCTCGGACAGCCTCACGATGGGCAAAATATCCCAGTGCGACGAGATCTCTCCAACCATGGCCGTCATACACTTCCAGCTTGCCAGAATCGGTAACACGAATAAGTTCGGCGTCATTCAAATTTTCCTGGGTTAGTGCGCTTCTTATTGCAACCGTACTGAGCAATTCGTTCAACAGAACGCTTCCAGGCACATAGACCTCATACAAAGATGAGCCCTTCTGCAACTCCATCTCGTAGTCAAACCAGTCTATTGGTTCGTCGCCACTGTAATTTGCCAGACAATCTTTCAGTTTGTCCAAAATCAATTTCCGCTCAGCTGCATCCGCGTCTTGACGCAACGACTCCTCTCTGCCGAAATTACCCAGAGACTTATAAAGCTTACCCCTTAATTCGAAATGCATAGCCCAACCCTTAGTAAATTAACTGACTGACTCATTCAGCCCAGGCAGATCTTACTTACTCAGGCCGAGCAATCCACCGCCAATCTATTAAGTAACATTTCCGACAGACCAAACATAGCACAACTAGCCAGCCAATAATCAGCCCATCAAGTCCTGCGCATAGAACATCAAGTAACTTACAGAAGCGCCCCCTAAAGTTTCAGATGCAACTTCAGGCTATTAGTCAACAATCAGCATGCTTTAATTCTTCTCACCGATAACACCTGCGACAACCAACTTGTTACAGGAGCTGCCGAAGGCAACTCCTGTGATGTCAGTCCATCAGCCCCCATTCACCCGGTGGTGTATGGGGGCCGGGCGTGGCCTCGGCGTGCATTTTCAGCCGCAGGCGCAGGTTGTTTAATGAATCCGCATGTTTCAACGCTTCTGCCTCATCGATCGCACCCTCGACAAACAGTTCGAACAGCGCCCCATCGAAGGTCTGCATCCCCGCCTCTGAAGACTTCTCCATGATCCCCTTCAGTTCTGAAAACTCATTGCGCCGAATCAGGTCGCCGATGGTTGGCGTGCCAATCATCACTTCCACCGCCGCCCGTCGCTGACCGTCACGGGTATGCACCAACCGTTGGGACACGAACGCCTTGAGGTTGTTGCCCAGATCATGAAGCAACTGCGACCGGCGCTCTTCGGGAAAGAAATTGATGATGCGGTCCAGCGCCTGATGGGCGTTGTGGGCATGCAGGGTGGAGATCACCAGATGACCGGTATCGGCAAACGCCAGTGCATGCTCCATAGTTTCGCGGTCACGGATTTCGCCGATCAGCACCACGTCAGGTGCCTGGCGCAGGGTATTTTTCAATGCGGCGTGAAAACTGCGGGTATCGACGCCGACCTCTCGCTGGTTGATGATCGACTGCTTGTGCCGATGGATGTACTCGACCGGGTCTTCGATGGTGATGATGTGGCCACTGCTGTGGCGATTGCGGTAGTCGATCAATGCTGCCAGCGAAGTCGACTTGCCCGAGTCGGTGGCGCCGACGAACAGCATCAGTCCTTGTTTGAGCATCACCGTTTCGAGCAGTACCGACGGCAGTTTGAGGTCTTCGAAACGCGGAATGTCGAGTTTGATATTGCGCGCCACGATCGACACATCGTTGCGTTGTTTGAAGACATTGACCCGAAAGCGCCCGACACCGGTCAAAGAGATCGCCAGGTTCATCTCCAGCTCCCGATCGAACTCCAGACGCTGTTCGGCGTCCATGATGGACGCGGCAATGGCCGCGACTTCTCCCGGTTTGAACGGCTGATCGGCCAAGGGTTTGAGCACTCCCTCGAACCGTGCGCTGGGTGGCGCACCGGTAGACAGATAAAGATCGGAGCCATTCTGGCTGGCCAGGAGCCTTAACAGTGCATCGATTTCCATGGCAAAAAACACCCGCGAAGCATTCAATGAATAAAAATGACCCAAATTGGGTCATCCAGCGTCTACTGCGGTACAAGGATAGTTGACACCGCTACACCGACTTAAGTGCAGGACATCTTGATGAACGCATCACCGACCGGCAGCGATGCCCAGGCCTTGATTGCCCGACTGGACTGGAGACGCAGCCCGCTGGGCGCTGCCAGTACCTGGCCGCAAAGCCTGCGAACCGCCGTGGATATCGTGATTCATTCGCCGATGCCGATGCTGTTGCTGTGGGGCCCGCAGCTCACGCAGATCTACAACGACGGCTTCGCCCTGTTGGCCGGCAGCAAGCATCCACACGCATTCGGACAGCCGACACACCTGATCTGGCCTGAGTTAAAAGACTTTACCGACCCCATTTACAGCGCCGTCCTACAAGGACAGGTACGGACCTACAGCGAACAGCGCTTCACCTTGCAGCGTAATGGCCATGATTCCGACTTCTGGCTGGACCTGACCTATAGCCCCATCCGCGATGAAAGCGCCCAGGTCGCCGGGATTCTGGTCACGGCCATCGAAACCAACGAACGCCGACGCATCGCCCTCGAACTCGAGCAGCGTTCGGCCGCCAGCCTCAAGGCCCAGCACGAAACCGAGGAGCGCCTGCAACTGGCCCTCGCTGCCACCGACGCCGTCGGCACCTGGGACTGGGACATCGGCGAAGACCGCTTCATTGCCGACACCCACTTCGCCCAATTACATGGCATCGACCCGCTGCTCGCCAATCAGTTGCCCATCAGCGCCTATCTTCAGGGCGTGCATCCGGAAGACCGCGCCATGGTCGCCCGCAGCATCAAACACTCCATCACCCACGGCACCGAGTACGCCGAGGAATATCGCCTGCTGCAACCCGACGGCCAACTGCGCTGGGTGTTTGCCCGGGGTCGCTGCTACAAGGACCACCATGGCCGGCCGATCCGCTTCCTCGGCGCAGTCCTGGACCTGACCGAACGTAAACACACAGAACAAGCCTTGCGGCAAAGTCAGACAGAGCTGCAACTGATCATCAACGCCATGCCGATCCTGATCAGCTACGTGGACCGCGAGGAACGCTTTCGCCTGAACAATGCAGCCTACCTCGACTGGTACGGGCTGACGCCTCAGGAGCTCTTTGGCAAAACCATCCATGAAGTACTGGGTGAAGAAGCCTATGCCTTGCGCGCCGAGTACATCGCCCAGGCACTGTCCGGCAAGCCTTGTTGTTTCAGCATCAGCACCCCGCACCGTGACGGCAGCATCCGCCATGCCCTGATGAACTACTTGCCGCGCCACGGCGCGGATGGTGCGGTCAATGGTTTCTACATCTTTGTGATTGACGAAACCGAGCGCAAACAGACCGAAGAAGCCCTGCGCTACCTCAACGAGACCCTTGAGGAACGAGTCGCCGCCCGCACCCAACAACTGGCCGAAGCCAACCAGCGACTGCAGAACGAGATGTTCGAACGCGAGCGCGCCGAAGAGGCGTTGCGCCATGCGCAGCTGATGGAAGCGCTCGGCCAGCTCACCGGCGGCATCGCCCATGACTTCAACAATATGCTCACCGGGATCATCGGCAGCCTCGATTTGATGCAGCGCTACATCGCCGACGGGCGCGCCGCCGAGGTGGGCCGTTTCACCGAGGCGGCCGTGTCCTCGGCCAACCGCGCCGCCGCCCTGACCCATCGCCTGCTGGCGTTTTCCCGGCGTCAGTCCCTGGACCGCAAACCGCTGAACGCCAATGATCTGATCCATTCCCTGGAAGATCTGCTCAGTCGGACCAAGGGCGACCACATCGAGCTCAAACTGCAACTGGCCGATGATGTCTGGCCGGTCAGCACCGACGTCAGCCAGCTGGAAAACGCCCTGCTCAATCTGGTGATCAACGCCCGGGACGCCATGCCCGATGGCGGCGAGTTGCGGATCGAAACCGCCAACGTTTACCTCGACAGCAGTGACATCAACACCCTGGAACCGGTCAAGGCCGGGGATTACCTGATGATTGCCGTCAGCGACAACGGCACCGGCATGACGCCGTCGGTGCTGGCCAAGGCTTTCGACCCGTTCTTCACCACCAAACCCATCGGCCAGGGCACCGGTCTTGGGCTGTCGATGATTTATGGTTTTGCCCAGCAGTCGGGCGGTCATGTCAGCCTTTTCAGCTTGCCAGGCCAGGGCACCAGCGTGCGTCTGTACCTGCCACGGCTAGACGCTGGCGAGCCGGAAAATATCCTGATGCCGGTCACCGGCGAGGCGCCCGCCGCGATTGCCGGTGAAACCGTGGTGTTGGTGGAGGATGATCCGGCGGTGCGCATGCTGGTGCTCGACTTGCTCAACGAGCTGGGTTACCACGCCCATGAAGCCGAAGACGCGAAGACCGCCCTGCCCCTGCTGGAATCCAACCTGCGGGTCGATTTGCTGGTCACCGATGTCGGCCTGCCTGGGATGAACGGTCGGCAACTGGCGGAGATTGCGCGTCAGCACCGCCCCGAACTCAAAGTGCTGTTCATGACCGGTTACGCGGAAAAAGCCGCCGAGCGCCAGGGCTTTCTGGAGGAAGGCATGGACATGGTGGCCAAGCCCTTTTCCATTGACCTGTTGGCCAACAAGATTCGCGCGATGATCGGTCAACCGGACTGAGTTAAGGCATAATCGCGCCCCCCCGCTGGCACCAACATAGCCACCACCGTTGCAAGGTACTGCCCATGAAAGCTCAAGCCCGCCATATTCTGGTGAAAACCTCGGAAGAAGCCGAGCAGCTCAAACAACGCATTGCCAAGGGCGAAGCCTTCGATGTGCTGGCCAAGAAGTATTCCACCTGCCCGTCTGGCAAGCGCGGCGGCGACCTGGGTGAAGTGCGGCCCGGGCAGATGGTTGGAGTTATCGATGCCGTGATTTTCAAAAAACCGTTGCGCGTGGTGCACGGACCGATCAAGAGCAAGTTCGGCTATCACCTGGTGCAGGTGTTTTACCGGGATTGATGGATCGTATTTCAGGTTCGGGGGATCAATGCTCCCGGCACCTGAATCACCCGACTCGCCAAACGATGCCCCGCTTCAGCAGCCTCAACCGGGCTGCCTCCTTTCAGGCGACTGGCCAAATACGCCGCGCTAAATGAATCCCCCGCCGCCGTGGTGTCCACCACTCGCTCGACCACCTGCGCCGGCACTTCAAACGACTCTCCATCACAACGAATCAGACACGCCTCGGCGCCACGCTTGAGTACCACTTCGGGCGTGCCTATCTGCTCGTAAGCGGCAAACACCGCCTCGCAATCGGAAAAATGAAACAGCGACTGTTCGTCATCGACAGTCAGCAACGCCAGGTCGACATAGGGCAAAACGCTGCGATAGGCCGCTCGTGCGTCCTCGATCGACGCCCACAACCGTGGCCGGTAGTTGTTGTCGAACACAATCCGCGCATCCCGCTGCCGGGCTTCGACAAGGGTTTCCAGTAACTTCTCCCGACCTTGCACGCCGAGCACCGCCAGAGTGATGCCACTGAAATACAGCACGTCGTAATCCGGCAGTGCCGCCAGGATCGGCGCGGCGGCGGGGGTGGTGAAACAATCGCGGACTGCCGCTTCATTGCGCCAGTAGAGAAAACGCCGTTCGCCGGCGGCGTCAGTCTGGATGCAATACAAGCCAGGCAATCGGCCGGACAAGCGTTGGACCCTACCGAGCCCGATGTTTTCGTCAGCCCAGCTCTGGCACATCGCATCGCTAAAACTGTCGTCGCCCAGGGCAGTGACGTAATCCACCGTGCCGCCCTCGCCCAACTCTCGGGACAGGTAGACCGCCGTGTTCAAGGTATCGCCACCGAAACTCTGTTGCAGGCTGCCGTCGGCGCGTTGCTGCAACTCGATCATGCATTCGCCGATCAGGGCGATGCGCGGGGTGTTGGGGCCGAGGTTGCTGATGGTGTTCATTGTTCTTGGGCTCTATGGTGTTTCTGTGTTGTCTGGTAGGGCCGTTTCGCGAGCAGGCTCGCGAAGGCCGCGCCTCGGTCTGGAGCCTTAGAAACAGGTTTCCATGGTTTCGATGACATTCAGCTGCTCATCCACCAGACACCCGATACGCCACTTGTCGAACGTCAGACACGGGTGCGAAGTACCAAAGGAAATAATGTCCCCCACCCGCAACTCAACCCCCGGCGCCACGGTCATGAACGCATGTTGGTCCATCACCGCCGTCACCTTGCAGGCGCTGACATCATCGCCCGTCGCCGGCACCACACCGGCCTTGTAACGCAGCAACGGCACGGGCAGACCCGCGTCGTAGGCCACGTCGCGTTTACCCAGGGCGATCACCGCAAAGCCCGGTTCCGGCAACGACTGCACGTGAGCCCATACTTCCAGCGCCGGGCGCAGGCCTTCGTGCAGGTCGCTGCGGCGGTCGAGCACGCAGCATTGCGCTTCTTTGTAGATGCCGTGATCGTGGGCCACATAGCTGCCGGGACGCAGCACACTGAGGAAACGCCCGCCGGCGTTCTGCGCTTCGAAGGATTCAGCGATCAGGTCATACCAGGCCGAACCCGACGCAGTGATGATCGGTTTGGCAATGGCGAACGCGCCGCTGTCCTGCAACTGCACGGCCAGGCGCACCAAAGAATCTGCGAACGCACAGATGCCGCTCACCGCGTGATCGCCGTGAATCACCCCTTCGTATCCTTCGATCCCGGTCAGCGCCAGGGCCGGTTGTGCAGCAATGGCCTTGGCCAGCGCGACCACTTCGTCTTCCGTGCGGCAACCGCAACGACCGCCGACCACGCCGTACTCGATCATCACGTTCAAGCACACACCGCGAGAGGCAAAATACGCTCCGAGGTCAGCGACGTTGTCCGGGTGATCGACCATGCAATGGAAGTCGAAAGCCGGATCCGTCAGCAGGTCGGCGATCAACGCCATGTTCGGCGTGCCGACCAATTGGTTGGCCATCAGCACCCGATGCACGCCATGGGCGTAAGCCGCGCGGGTTTGCGTGGCGCTGGCCAGGGTGATGCCCCAGGCACCGGCGTCCAGTTGGCGGCGAAATAGCGCCGGGGTCATGCTGGTTTTGCCGTGGGGGGCGAGTTCGGCACCGCTGTTGCTGACAAAAGTCTGCATCCAGCGAATGTTGTGTTCCAGCGCTTCGCGGTGCAGCACCATCGCAGGCAGGCTGACGTCACGCACCAGATTGGCACCTATGTGGGCAAAGCCCTTTTCCACGGTGGCAGTATTTTTGGCAGAAAACATGGTCGAACTCCTCACATTCGCGTCCGCAGGCAGCCGCTGTTATTCATTGATCCGACGGGCCAGGCTGTTGGCGCTGTCGATCAGCACCCGGCGGTAGTCGTTGTAATTGTTCTTGGCATCGGCCCGTGGGGCGACGATGCACAGGGTCGCAATGGCCACGCCGTTCGGGTCTTTGACCGGGGCGGCGAAACAATGGGTAAAGGTGTCGGCAACGCTATCGAAGGAGAAGAAGCCATCGATAGCGGCCTGACGGATTTCACCGAGAAACTGTTCAAGTGGCAGGCATTCACCGTTGGGCAGGATGAAGTCGTCGTGGTCGATCAGGTCGACGATTTCCTGGTCGCTCAAGTGCGCCAGCAGCAGGCGCCCGGAAGCCGTCCAGGGGATCGGCGCGTTCTCGCCGATGTCCGAGGAAATGCGGAAATGCCGCTCGCCCTCTTTCATCAAGGCCACGGTGTATTTTCGTCCGTTGAGCAGGCACATCTGCGCGGTTTCGCGGGTCTGGCTGACGATCTCCTGCAAGGCATGATCGGCCTCGCGGGTCAGGTCGAAATGGCGTAAATGCGCTTGCCCGAGGAAGTACAGCTGACGGCCGAGGTAGACGTGACCGTCCTTGCCCACCGCCTCCAGAATCCGTCGCTCCAGCAGGGAGGCAACCAATTCGTAGACCGTGGATTTCGGGCTGCCGATGCCGCTGGCGATTTCGTTCGGGCGCAGGGGCTTGCCGATTTCCTTGAGGAAATCGAGGATATCGAACGCCCGGTCCAGACCGCGAGCCCGGCGCTTGATGGTGTCTTCGGTCATGTCTTCAGGTTCCCATTCAAAGTGGCCGGGAGTTTACCGCCAATGATCGTTCCCACGCGTGGGAACGATCAGTGCTCAGGTTCAGGCCTTTTTCTTGTACGCGATGCAGTCAATCTCGACCTTGCAATCGACCATCATGTTCGCCTGCACACAGGCACGGGCCGGTGCATGCTCGCTTTTGAAGTACTCGGAGAACACCTTATTGAAACTCCAGAAATCCCGCGGATCTTCCAGCCACACACCCGTGCGCACTACATCTTCGAGGCCATAACCAGCCTCTTCGAGAATCGCGATCAGGTTTTTCATGGTCTGGTGAGTCTGTTCGACGATGCCACCCACAATGATTTCGCCATCCAGCGCCGGTACTTGTCCGGACACGTGCAGCCAGCCATCGGCTTCAACGGCGCGGGCGAAAGGACGGGGCTGGCCGCCACCGGCGGAGCTGCCGGTGCCGTAACGAGTAATGCTCATGAGTGTTTCTCCTGATTGATAAGTAAAATTCTTTGAAAAAATTAGAACCGCGTGTTCTTGAGAAACTCCGCCAGTCGTGGCGATTGCGGGCGTTCGAACAGTTCCTTGGGTGACCCCTGCTCTTCGATCCGCCCCTGATTCATGAAGACGATCTTGTCTGAGACTTCGAAGGCGAAGCGCATTTCGTGGGTCACCAGCAGCATAGTCATGCCGTCCTCGGCCAGGCCTTTGATCACACTCAGCACTTCACCCACCAGTTCCGGATCGAGGGCCGAAGTGACTTCGTCGAACAGCATCAGGCTCGGGTTCATC
Organism: Pseudomonas sp. ANT_J28; assembly: GCF_008370005.1. Classification (NCBI taxonomy): domain Bacteria; kingdom Pseudomonadati; phylum Pseudomonadota; class Gammaproteobacteria; order Pseudomonadales; family Pseudomonadaceae; genus Pseudomonas; species Pseudomonas sp. ANT_J28. The sequence continues at coordinate 19,915 of NZ_VOBM01000019.1, read as the reverse complement.
GCAATCGCCCGGGCAATCGCCACGCGCTGTTGCTGACCGCCGGACAACTGACCGGGGAAGTGATCGCGGCGTTCCAGCAAGCCGACCCGCTCCAGCCATTTTTCCGCCAGGGCCACCGCTTCATCCTTGTGCAGCTTTTTGACCTTGAGCAAACCGAGGGTGACGTTCTGCAACGCCGTAAGGTGCGGAAACAGGTTGAACTGCTGGAATGCCATGCCGGTCATGGCCCGATGCCGGGCGATGACTTTTTCCGGGTGACGCACGCGCTTGCCGTTGACCTCGTCATAACCGATGGACTCGCCATCGAGCATGATCTGCCCGCCCTGGAATTCTTCGAGCATGTTCACGCAGCGCAGCAGCGTGGTCTTGCCCGAGCCGCTGGAACCGATCAGCGTCACGACGTTGCCGCGCTGCATGGTCAGGTCGACCCCCTTGAGCACTTCGAGCTGGCCGTACTTTTTGTGTAACCCGCGAATGTCCAGCAGGGGCTGACCGTTTTGAGCATCTTTTACGTTAGAGAGCGAAGATTGAGTCATGGCAAGGCCACCCGCTTTTCAATGTGCCGGCCGAGTAATTCGATGGCGTAGTTGATGACGAAAAACAGAAATCCGGCGAACAGGTAAAACTCCAGCGTCATGAAGGTCCGGGCGATGATCTGCTGCGTGCTGAGCAACAATTCAGCCACACCGATCACCGACAACAGCGTCGAAGCCTTGACGATCTCGGTGGACGAGTTGACCCAGGTCGGCAAGATCTGCCGCAACGCCTGAGGCAACAACACGTAACCGAGGGATTGATAAAACGTCAGGCCGATGGCCTTGCTCGCTTCCATCTGACCACTGGGCAGTGCTTGCAACGCGCCGCGAACAATCTCGGCCACGTGGGAGCCGCAAAACAGCGTCAGCCCTAACGCACCGGCCTGAAAGGCGCTGATCTGCCAACCTAGTGCGGGCGCCATGTAGAAGCAGGCCAGCACCAGCACAAACACCGGCGTGCCACGAATCAGGTCGACGTAAAACCGAAACGGCGCACGCATCCAGAACTTGCCATAGGTCAACACCAGGCCGGCGACGATACCGACCATCGTGCCCAGCAGAATCGCCAGGGCCGAGACCTGCACACTGGTCAAAAAGCCTTGCCACAACACTTCACGGGCAACCCATAACTCATGTAACCAACTAGGGGATTCGTACATGTGGGCCTCCTATCGGCGAATCGCCAGGCGCTGCTCGAGGTAACGCAGCATCATGGCAATGAGGTAACAGGCCGCCACATACAGCGCTGTGGTCACCAGCCAGGTTTCAATCACCCGGTAGCTCTCGACATTGATTTTGCGTGCGTAATAGGTCAGCTCCGGCACGGCAATCGCCGCGGCCAGCGAGGTGTCCTTGAACAGCGAGATGAAGTTGTTCGACAGGGCCGGCAGCACATTGCGCAGCATCACCGGCACGGTGACGTACGCCTTGACCTGCCACTCGCCCAGACCGATTGCCAACCCGGCTTCGCGCTGCCCCTTGGGAATGCTCAACAACCCGCCGCGGAACACTTCGGTCAGATACGCCCCGGCATACAGCGACAAGGTGATGATGAACGACGGGATCTTGTCCAGACGGATCCCCAGGCTCGGCAAGGCGAAGTAGATCAACAGAATCAACACCAGAATCGGCGTGTTACGGATCACCGTCACATACACCGACGCCAGCACCCGTAACGCGCGGTGCTTTGACAGCAAAGCAAACGCCATCATCAGGCCGATCACGCAACCGATGGCGATCGACACCAGCGCCAGTTCGAGGCCCAGACCGAGCCCCGCCAGCAAGGTGTCGAAATCGCGCCACACGGCGGCAAAGTTCAACTGATAGTTCATGGTCAGCAGTACCTTGAACGGGGCGATCGGAACCGCCCCGCTCTCACGGGATCATTTGAATTCGACAGGGAAACCGATGGCTGGAGTCGGGAGATCGACACCGAACCACTGCTTGAAGGAGGCCGCGTAGGTCGGGAATTCAACGCCGGTCATGGCTTCATGCAGAGTGGTGTTGACGAAGTTCAGCCAGTCCTGATCGCCGCGCTTGACCGCGCACGCGTAGGTTTGCGGGCTCCAGGCATAAGCCGGGCTGCGATAGCGCCCCTGGTTCTGCACCATCAGGTATTTCACCGACGACTGATCGGTCGCAGCGGCGTCGGCACGGCCGGAGTTCACCGCCTGATACATCAGGTCCACGCTGTCGTACTGATCGACCTTGGCCTTGGGCAAGGCCTGATGCACCAGTTCTTCGGCGTACACGTTCTGCAGCACCGCCACGGTCACGCCGTCGCCGGCAGCTTTCAGGTCTTCGATTTCCTTGTACTTGCTGTTGGCCGGCAACAGCAGGCCGACGCCTTCGCGGTAGTACGGCAGCGTGAATGCCACCTGCTGGGCACGGCTGGCGGTGACGGTAATGAACTGACAGCTCATGTCGACCTTATCGGTCAGCAGGTTAGGAATCCGCGCATCGGACGACTGCACCACGAACTCGACCTTGCTCGGGTCGTTGAACAACCCTTTGGCCACCATCCGCGCAATATCGATATCAAAACCCTGCAACTTGCCGTCCGCTCCCTGGAAGTGCCACGGCGCATTGGTACTGCCCGTGCCCACAATCAATTTCCCGCGGGCCAGCACGCTATCGAGCTTGCTGTCCGCCGCCTGGGCCACACCCATGACAGCAGCCGAAGCCGCGAGAACAAAAACACACGCTTTAAACAAGGAAGGTCGGCGATGCATGGCAAGCACTCCAGGGTGATGTTATTCCGTTATACCGGACGTTGGTATGTAACAACGGAATAGACAGCAGAAAGTGTGCCACAGGATCGGCAGAAAATCCTGGCGTATGAAAATCCAATTGATTCAGTTGGTTAGAAAAACCGACTTGGACTATCTCGCATGGCTCTCGGCATCCGTTCGCTACTGAACGCAACCCATTGGGAAGTAACGACACATCCTGGCGCATCTGTGCACCCTGTGCCGGATACAGACGGCCGCGCGACTCTTGACTGCAAGTGACCGCTCATCGGATTTACTGACTCACCTGTCAGAAGTGACAGTTGTGGAATGCCTATTCGAATTGCGTAATTACTCAGCACCTCAATGCGATGCAAGCCACTAAAAACGAACGATTCCGAAAAGGATTTTTGCAATGGCTAATTTGATCAAGAACGGTGACTTTTCTCAGCAAGGCAATGAGTGGACGGCGACCAATCCAGATAACGTAAGTTATGTAACCGGTCATTGCATTATCGGTGCCCCGGATTCAATCAGTCAGGACGTCCCCACCGGTGCTGGCGCCGGCGGACAGTTCATGCTGTCCGCAAGAATGAAAACTCTCCCCTCCTCTGCTGCCCGGATTCAAGTGCAGCCGCTTCCCACCGGCGAGCCGGTTTACCTTGACCTCCATGGCGGTCAAGACTGGACCGTGTTATCCAAAAAATTCGAAGTCCAGATCTCCACGATCAAGTTCAAAGTCACGCTGGAAGCTAATGATGGTCCGTTCGGCACTTTGGGCTCTTATTTCGGCGATGTGACGCTATCGAAGCTTCTCTAGTGCACCGCTGAGGCCTGACACGCGAGTTATCGCATGGCGAAGACTCGCGTTTTGTTTCGCCTGAACACGCCGCCGATGTATCCCGAGAGAAAGGAGTTTTTGAATGAACTCGACAGCACCCCACTCAACATTGCCCCCCACCTACCGCAAGGCCCTGAAAACCTGGCGCCCGGTGATTCTGTATTTCGGCAATGAACACTGCCCGGCCTGCGATTGGGCGGAACCGGTCTTTCGCCAGGTTGCCGAGCGATACCGTCATCACGCGAACATCTATGTGTTGAACACCTCCGAATCCCCCCGCCACCCGCACGTCACCGGCACACCCACCGTGTTGTTTTACAAGGATGGGAAGTTGCTGAAGAAGCTCAAGGGAATTGGCACTGAGCAAACCCTGCAAGAAGACTTCGCCAGGCACATTGGCAAGGTGAAGCCGACAACGGTGAAGCGTAAACCGGTTCACGATCTGGCGTGGTTGCGCCAGACCCTGCGAAGGTTGCGCACTGTGCCTCGCGCAAACCGGCAGTTGAATCGGCGGATTTACTGTTAATCCGTGGTATTTCCAGTGTCTTACGAATCACTTTTGCGCTTAGCGATTTTTGACCTGTTCGATATACCTGACTACCGCCGCGGACTTCTCAAAGCGCCGATGGATCAACGACAACCTGGAACTCGCCTCGCAACCTTTGATTGTCCGGTACAACACGCCGGGCAACCCCACATGCCCGACCACCGACTCTGGCACGACCGCAACGCCCTGCCCCAACGATACCAACGCAATCACCGCCACCAACCCACCCGGTTGCGCCCCCAGTTTCGGCGCAAATCCGCCCTCGGCGGCGACTTGCAAGGTGCCGCTGATTTGCTCCGGCAGGATGAACGTCTCGTTCTGCAAATGTTCCGGACCAATCTCTGGCAATCGGCACAGCCAGGACTCGGCCGACAGCGCCAGCACAAAACCCTCTGCTTCCAGGCGAATGGCATCCAGGCCTTCAGGCAAGTTAGTCGGCGGGCTGATCAGCGGCGCTCTGTTGCTGGGGCTGTTCGTGGTGATTGAACGGGTGTGCCGCGGGAGCGTACCGGCATGGCTTCAGGCATGAGCACCACCATGCGTTTCAGCGCCATCGTGCTGGCCATCGGCGTGTTTGGCGCGTTGCTGTCCAGTCATACCGAGCTGTTGTTGCGTACCAGCCTGACGGCGCAGGGTGCGCAATGGCTCGGCCAAACCCAGGGCATCGCCTCGCGGGTGGTGGCCGGTGACATGACGGCGATGAGTCTGTTACCGGAAACCGCGCGCACGGTGGTCGCACCGTTGGCCCGGCAAGCCTTCGTCGGTGGTTTCAGTCTGTTGCTGTGGGTCGCGGGATTGTTGGCACTACTGGGGACGCTGGTGGTGGGCACGCTGATGCGCAATCCGATCCCCGCCCCGTTGGCCGCAGCTATCGGCGCTAAGGCTTGAACGACGCCAATACCCGCTGGGCATTCGCTTCGCAGCCCATGCCCTCGGGTCGCGACTGAATGTTGCCGATCACCTCCAACAGCTGCGCCTTGCTCTGCGCCAAGTGCAGCTGCATCTCTTCGATCTGTTCGACTTTGCGCGTTAGACCCGCCAGCAATTCGTCTTGCTTGAACTCACCGGTCGTGCTGTCCGGCAACAACTGCTTCAACTCTTCCAGGCTGAATCCGGCCTGCTGGGCGCAAAGGATGATCTTCAGGGTTTGCACCGCTTGGTCGGGATAATGCCGGTAACCGTTGGCCCGGCGTTCCACCTGCCGAATCAAACCCTGAGCCTCGTAGAACCGGATGCGTGACGCGTTCAACCCGCTCAATTGCGCCAATTCACCAATCTTCATCTCAGCCCCATTTGCCTGCTTGACATTAAAGTTAACTTTAAGCTTAGCCTCTACTCATCACTGATGAGGAGTCAAGCATGTCGCCCTTCCAAGCGTTGAATTTGCCCAACGGCCAGACCATCGGCAACCGCATCGCCAAAGCCGCGATGGAAGAGAACCTCGCTGACAGCGGGCAGGCACCTGCGGAGGCCTTGTTCCGGCTGTATCAGGCGTGGGCCGAAGGCGAATCCGGCCTGTTGCTGACCGGCAACGTGATGATCGACCGCCGCGCCATGACCGGCCCCGGTGGCGTGGTGCTGGAAGATGAGCGCCACCTTGAACGCTTTCGCCAGTGGGCAACTATTGGCCGGGCCGGTGGCGCGCAGTTCTGGATGCAGCTCAATCATCCCGGCCGTCAGACCATGGCCAACCTCGGCCAGCAAGCGTTGGCGCCTTCGGCGGTGGCGCTGGACCTGGGCGCGTTCTCGAAGATGTTTGCCGAACCCAAACCCATGAGCGAGCGCGACATCGAAGACGTCATCCAACGCTTCGCCACCAGCGCTGCCCTGGCAGAAAAGGCCGGCTTCACCGGGGTGCAGATTCATGCCGCGCACGGTTATCTGATCAGCCAGTTCCTCTCGCCGTTGACCAACCGCCGAACCGACCGCTGGGGTGGTTCTCTGGAAAATCGCGCTCGCTTGTTGCTGGCGGTAGTCAGCGCCGTGCGCAAGGCCGTGTCGCCGACATTTTGCGTGGCGGTGAAGCTCAACTCGGCGGATTTCCAGCGCGGCGGTTTCGATGCCGAGGACGCCCGGCAAGTGATTCAGTGGCTCAACGATCAACCGATCGATCTGCTGGAACTCTCCGGCGGCAGCTACGAAGCCCCGGCCATGCAAGGCGAGGCCCGGGATGGTCGGACCCTGGCGCGTGAAGCGTACTTTCTGGAAATGGCCGGAGAATTGGCCCGTGTGGCGAACATGCCGGTGATGGTCACAGGCGGAATTCGACGCCTGGCGATTGTCGAACAGGTACTCGACAGCGGCATCGCCATGGCCGGGATCGGCACAGCGCTGGCGCTCGAACCTCAACTGGTCAAACGCTGGCGCGAAGGTCAGAACAGTCACCCGCAACTGCCGCCGATTCGCTGGAAGCGCAAACCCCTGGCGGCACTGGCGAGCATGGCCGTCGTGAAATTCCAGCTCAATCGCCTGAGCCGTGGGCGCAAGACCCGTCCCGACGTTTCGGCGCTATGGGCGTTGATTCTTGACCGCTTGTACATCGCCCGGCGGACTCGCCAGTACCGGCAGGCTATGGGAATGAAGTGATTAAGTTGTCGAAAATCCAATGTGTGCGGGCTTGCCCCGCGAGTGTGTTTACCGTCCGGAAAAACGCAATCTGGATAGCTGACGCAAATCCCCGTCGAGGTAATAGTCATCGGTCCAGCTGTCGTCCGCCGCCAACGGGTGGACCTGCTTGAGCGCGAGTTTCCTGGCGAAGTAGCGAAAGCGGTAATGCTCGTAGAACCGCAGCAGCTCCAGACCATAACGGTCTGCCAGATCGGTATCGCCGCGAATGATCAGGTAGTTCTCGTCATTGCCATTGCTGGCCGCAGCACTGAGGTTATGGCTGCCGCTGATGATCGTCGGTGCATCGCTGGTGAAGTCCGTCACCACGGCTTTGGTGTGCACCAGCAGGTTGCCCTTCTGGCCTTTCATGCTCTCGCGTAGCCAGCCTTCCAGCCCGGTGTTGAGCAGCGCGGTGGCGGCGAATTCGGCGGTGCGGTCGGCGTGGAAACCGGTGATACGGCTGGCGGTGTTTTGCAGGCCGTAACGCAAAATGTCGTCATTGGGCAGGCCGAGCAAGGCGTTCAGGATGTCGTCGGGCAAGGCGAACGCGGTGGCGAACAGCACGTCCTTTTTCGCGGCGTTGATGATCTCGACAAACTCATCCAGATCCCCTTTGCCCGAACGCGGTGAGAACCCGGCGAACATCGGTTGCAGCGGATCCATCGGGTTGTTTTGTGTGAGCCAGTCTCGGGTGGCACCGACATCCGCAGGGTTAGCCCAGACCTGCTCGAAGGTGTGCAGATAGCTGGCGCTGACGCGTGTGTCGTCCAGCACATGCACCACGTTGGCCTGGCGGTAAACGCCGTTGGGCGTGAAATTGGTGCTGCCGCAAAGCACCGCTTCGGGTTGACGCTGCCCCGCTGTGTCGAGCCGGCTCAGCACCATGAATTTGTTGTGGAAGATATTGTGGGTGACCCGCCCGCGCTTGTTCTCTGCCGGGATCTTTTCCAGGCTGGCCTCGTTCAGGGTGGTGTCCTCATCGCCCGGTTGGGCGTGATAGAGCACCCGAACGTTTACCCCACGCTCGAACGCTGCATTGACCGCATCGACAACGGCCTGCAATTCATACTCGTAGATGGCAATGTCCAGCGCCCACTGGCCATCCACCGCACGCTCGATAAACCCCAGCAAACGCCCGAGCAAACCGTTTTCCAGCCACTGCCGCGGGACATCCGGCCAGGCTTCGATGGGCAGGTTCTTGTTGGCGCTGATCAGCGCGTCGAGCTCGGGAAACTTGCGCTGGAACGCCTGGCTGGCGGCCACTGCGCGATTGAAGATCACGCTTTGGTTATTCGGCTGACCATTGTCGGAGGTGACCGTCACTTCCAGGAATTCACCCAGTTGCGGCGCATCAACGCTGCCGTATGCCAGGTGGATTCGGTAATGGATCGTCATCCCCGGATTGACCGCGTAATCGGCCCAGCGAAATTTCTGCAACGGTGCGATATCGCTGGGGGTCGCGTGAAACTGGGGAAACGTATGCAACTTGCCGGGGAAGGTCAGGCTGTTGAACAGGAACAGCCAGGGCTTGGGGCCTTGCTGTTTTTCGATGGCGAAACCCAAGAGACCTTTGCGGCGGGGTTCGGCCAGGTCCATGGCCAACAGCACACCATTGGTGCCGGCATAGGCCTTGACGCGGAAATCATTCTGGTGGTTGACGGCTAGAACGCGCATGACTCACTCCTGTGATCTTTCCAGTTAACTCCATATCGTCGATATGCCGATACTCAGCCTGCAACTCGGTAGCCATCACCTTAGCCCGCCCAAGGCGAATCGGCCCGCGCTCGATGTCGATCAGCAGCCCCGGACAATCAAGCACCGGCAACATCGACCAGTCCTTCAATCGGCCATCGGTCACCAACAACAAGCGCTGTTGTTCCGCCGGAAAGCGTTTTTGCCGTGCCGTCAGCCAGCGCCCCGCCTCACTCAGCGCCGCCAGCAACGGCGTACCACCTCCCGCTCCCAACCCATCAAGCCAGTTGCGCAAACCCGCGGAGGCTTTCAAGCCTTGCACTTGCCATTTCGGCACATGACCACTGGCAGTGAGCAACGCCAGGCGTGCACGCTGGCGATAGGCATCGTCGAACAGTTGCGCCAGCAAGCCCTTGGCATCGCTCAACGCCTGATGACGGCGCGTCGAGGCCGAGGCATCGACGATCACCAACAACAGTTCATGAGGCGAACGGGTGCGCAGGTGAAACAAGACATCGTCGCGTTGACGCGGGCGGCCGTTCAGCAATGTGCCCGGCCAATTGATCGAGCCGCTGCGCGCCGCGTGACGTTTACCCTGTTTGCCATTGTCCAGCCGTCCGGCGCGGGGTCTGGCATTCGCCCCCGCGTCAGATCGAGGGCGAATGCCTAGGGCTTTTTTGGCCAGCTCGGCACTTCACGGCGTGCGCCGACCGGTAACGCCTGGGCGGGCATTCCCCCCCATTGGCCCTCGCCTTCGCTCGGATTGGACTGCTGGGTAGAAGGTGGCTGACTTTGTTGCGGCGCCGGTGGCGATGGCTCGCGGCGGCGATGGCGCAAGGCAAACTCGGCGACGGCGTCGATGTCTTCCTCGGCGATGGCGCCCGCCCCGCGCCACGCTGTGTGGGCACGCGCCGCGCGCAACCAGACCAGGTCGGCACGCAAGCCATCGACCCCGGCGGCAAAGCAGCGCTCGGTAATCTGCGCCAGCGCATGATCGTCGAGCGGGATGCTTGCCAATGCGCTGCGCGCCTTCTGGCAACGTTCGCGCAGCGACTGTTGTTGGCTTTCCCATTCAGCGCAGAAGCTGTGGGGATCGCTGTCGAAATCCAGCCGGCGCCGGATAATCTGGCCGCGCTCGGTCGGCGCTGTGTGGCCACTGAGGGCGACGTTCAGGCCAAAGCGGTCGAGTAGTTGCGGACGCAGCTCACCCTCTTCCGGGTTCATGGTGCCGATCAGCACGAACTTCGCCGAATGCCGATGGGAAATGCCGTCGCGTTCGATCAGGTTGGTGCCACTGGCGGCCACATCCAGCAGCAGGTCCACCAGGTGATCGGGCAGCAGGTTGACTTCATCGACGTAGAGTACGCCGCCGTCAGCCTTGGCCAGCACACCGGGGGAAAACTGTGCGCGCCCCTCGCTCAGGGCGGCGTCCAGGTCGAGGGTGCCGACCAGCCGTTCTTCGGTGGCGCCAAGCGGCAATGTCACGAACTGGCCGCTGGCTAGCAAGTCCGCCAGGCCACGGGCCAGCGTTGACTTGGCCATGCCGCGGGGGCCTTCGATGAGTACGCCGCCGATTTTCGGGTCGATGGCGGTCAGGTAGAGGGCGAGTTTGAGATCGTCGGCGCCGACCACGGCGGAGAGGGGGAAATGCGGGGTGTCGGTCATCTTTAATACTCGGTCATGGTCGGTAGCAGGTACACCTTGTACCTGTGGGAGCGGTGCCGCAGAGTCAGCCATCTTCTTCTATATCCAGCAGCAAATTCTCCAGCGCCTGGCGATACTCACCCGGCTCCTTCCACATCCCCCGCTGCTGTGCTTCCAGCATCCGCTCGGTCATGTCGCGCAACGCATGCGGATTATGCTCACGAACAAAATCACGGGTCGCCGGATCCAGCAAATACGCATCCGCCAGCAACGCATACTGGTGATCGTCGATCAGCTGCGTTGTAGCGTCGAAGGCAAACAGGTTATCGACCGTCGCCGCCAGTTCAAACGCACCTTTATAGCCGTGGCGCTTCACGCCGTCGATCCACTTCGGATTGGCTGCCCGCGAGCGAATCACCCGGTTCAGCTCTTCCTTCAATGTGCGGATCTTCGGCAGATCCGGCTGACTGTGATCGCCATGGTAACTGGCCGCCGCTTCGCCACTGAGGCTTTCCACGGCCGCGAGCATGCCGCCCTGGAACTGGTAATAGTCGTTGGAATCGAGCAAGTCGTGTTCGCGGTTGTCCTGGTTTTGCAGCACAGCCTGAACCTGGCTCAGGCGCTGAGCGAACTGCTCTCGCGCCGCAGTGCCTTCATCAGAACCGCCGTAAGCGTAGCCGCCCCAGTTCAGGTAAACCTCGGCCAGGTCGTCGCGGCTTTGCCACAGACGACCATCGATGGCGCCCTGCACGCCCGCGCCATAAGCACCGGGTTTGGCGCCAAAGATGCGCCAACCGGCCTGACGCTTGGCCGCCTCTTCATCCAGCCCCGATTGCATCAACGCTTCGCGCTCGGCACGCACCTTGGCGGCCAGGGGGTTGAGATCGTCCGGCTCGTCGAGGGCGGCGACCGCTTGCACGGCGGCGTCGAACAGGCGGATCAGATTGGCAAAGGCATCGCGGAAGAATCCGGAGACGCGCAACGTCACGTCCACGCGCGGACGGTCCAGTAGGCTCAGCGGCAGAATTTCGAAGTCGTCGACTCGCTGACTGCCCGTCGCCCAGACCGGGCGCACGCCCATCAGCGCCATGGCCTGAGCGATGTCGTCGCCGCCGGTGCGCATGGTCGCGGTGCCCCACACCGACAGGCCGAGCTGGCGCAGGTGATCGCCTTGGTCTTGCAAGTGTCGTTCAAGAATCAGGTTGGCCGACTGGAAACCGATACGCCACGCGGTGGTGGTCGGCAGGTTACGCACGTCCACCGAGTAGAAGTTGCGCCCGGTCGGCAGCACGTCGAGCCGTCCGCGACTCGGCGCACCGCTGGGGCCGGCCGGCACGAAGCGGCCGCTGAGGGCGTCGAGCAGACCGCGCATTTCCGCCGGGCCGCAGGCATCCAGCCTTGGCGCGACGACTTCGCGCAGGCTGTCGATGATGGCTTTCACCTCTGACCAGCCTGGCGCGTTCAGCGGCTCAACCTCAGTGATCAAGGCTTGCTCGATCAGTTGGGCGGCGAACAGCTCGAGGCGTTCGCGGGTATCACCTGCTGTGCGCCAGACTTCATCGGTGAGGGATTGCAGTTCAATCGGACGCGGCCCGGTCCAAGGTTCGGCGAGCGCACAATCCAGCGGATCGAAGCCCAACGTGAACGCCTTGGCCAAGGCCCGCAGCAGACTCGATTGCGCACCCCGCCCATCGCCACGCGGAATGCGCAACAACGCCAACAACGTATCGATACGCAAACGCCCGGTCGGCGACTCGCCAAACACATGCAGGCCGTCGCGGATCTGTGACTCTTTCAAGTCGCACAAATAGGTGTCCAGACGCGGCAACCAGATCGCCGCATCGGCATCACTGTCCAGCTTCTCGTCCAGTTGCAGTTCGCGGTCGATGTGCGTCTCGCGCACCAGTTGCAGGATGTCGCGCTGCAATTCCCGGGCTCGGCGCGGATCGAGCAATTGCGCTTCGTAATACTCGTCGGCGAGTAATTCGAGGTTGCGCAACGGGCCGTACGTTTCAGCGCGGGTCAGTGGCGGCATCAAGTGATCGATGATCACCGCCTGAGTGCGGCGCTTGGCCTGGGCGCCTTCGCCCGGATCGTTGACGATAAATGGATAGATGTTCGGCAGCGGACCGAGCAGCGCATCCGGCCAGCAATTCTCGGACAGCCCGACGCCTTTGCCCGGCAACCATTCGATATTGCCGTGCTTGCCGACGTGGATCACACCGTGGGCGCCGTAGGTGTTGCGCAACCAGAAATAGAACGCCAAGTAACCGTGAGGAGGCACCAGGTCCGGGTCGTGATACACCGCGCTCGGGTCCACCTGATAACCCCGCGCCGGTTGAATGCCGACGAAGGTCAGGCCAAAGCGCAGCCCGGCGATCATCATTCGCCCGCCACGGCACATCGGATCGCTTTGCGGCGAGCCCCAACGTTCCAGCACGGATTGCCGATTGGACTCGGGCAAGGCGCTGAACATCAGGTTGTAGTCATCCAGCGCGAGGCTTTGCATACACGGGCGCTGGTCGAGGGTGTCGAGGTCGTTGCTGACACCACCGAGCAACTGCTGGATCAACGCGGTGCCAGTGTCGGGCAATTCGGCGGGTAGCGGATAACCTTCTGTATGCAGCGCGCGCAGGATGTTCAGCGCGGCGGCCGGGGTGTCGAGGCCCACGCCATTGCCGATGCGCCCATCGCGCGTCGGGTAGTTGGCGAGGATCAGTGCGATGTGTTTTTCAGCGTTGGGCACCCGCGCCAGATCAATCCAGCGCCGCGCCAGTTCGGCGACAAAATCCATGCGCTCCGGTTGTGGTCGATAGCAGACCACATCGGATTGGCTGCGCTCGCTGCGCCAGGCCAGGTCTTTGAAGCTGATCGGTCGGCTGATGATCCGCCCGTCCAGTTCCGGCAGCGCAATGTGCATCGCCAGATCGCGTGGACCGAGGCCCTGTTCACTGGCGCGCCAACCGGGTTCGTTGTCCTGTGCGCAAATTGCCTGGATCACAGGGATGTTGCGACGAAACGGTCGCAAATGCGGCGCTTCAGGGCTGGACTGCGCGAAACCGGTGGTGTTGAGAATCACGCCGGCTTCGACTTCATCCAGCCAATCCTCGACCACCGTCAGGCAGCCGGGCTCTTTCAAACTGGCCACGGCAATCGGCAACGGGTTCAACCCCGCGGCCTGCAACCGCTGGCAGAAAACATCGATGAAGCCTGTGTTGGCCGCCTGCAAATGCGAGCGGTAGAACAGCACCGCCGCGACCGGTTGACCGGCCTGCCAGTCGGCTTGCCAATCCTTCAGTTCGGCGGGACTTTTTTGCGGGTGGTAAATCGCCGTGCGTGGCAGGGTTTGCGGCTCGGCCCAGGCGTAGTCGCGGTCCAGCCAACGATTGGCGAGGCAGCGAAAAAAATCCAGGGCATTGCTCATGCCGCCCTGACGCAGAAACTGCCAGAGCCGGTCGCGGTCACAGGCAGCCACCGTGCTCAGCTCGCTGAGTTCCGGGTCCGGGCGGTCATCGCCTGGCACCAGAATCAGTCGCACGCCGCGCTGTGACAATTCCACCAGACGCTCGACGCCGTAACGCCAATAGCCAATGCCACCGTGCAGCGAAATCAGAATCACCTTGGCGTGGCGCAGCACTTCGTCGACATACAGGTCGACCGAGGCGTGATTCTGCACCTGCATCGGATTGGCCAGACGCACGCTGGGGTAATCGTCAGGCAGCTGCTGCGTCGCCTCGGCGAGCAGCGCCAGGCTGGAGTCGCCGCTGCAAAGGATCACCAGCTCGGCGGGGGTTTGTCCAAGGTCGGCAATGTTGTCATCCGACACGAAACCGCCGGGCTGGGTCCTGAGCAGGTGCATGGCTTAAACGCTGAGCGCAGCGCGCAATTGCGCTTCAAGCAGAGTGGCGTCCAGCTCCTGACCGATCAACACCAGTCGCGTGGTGCGCGCTTCGTCGGCGCCCCACTGACGGTCGAAATGCTTGTCGAAACGTGTGCCCACGCCCTGAATCAGCAAGCGCATCGGTTTGTTCGGAATCGCCGCGAAACCTTTGACGCGCAGGATGCCGTGCTGGACCACCAATTGGGTCAACGCGTCCAGCAGCAGGCTTTCGTCGGCTTGCGGCAGTTCGATGGAGATGGAGTCGAAGGCATCGTGGTCGTGATCGTCTTCGCCTTCATGGTGATGATCGTGATGGCTGTGACGGCTGTCGATGTGTTCTTCAGAACCGGCGCCGAGGCCGATCAGCACGTCCAGTGGCAGACGACCGCTGCTGGCTTCGATGACTTTCACCGCGGGCGGCAGTTCTTCAGCGACTTCCAGGCGTACACGGGCCAGGTCTTCAGGGCTGATCAGGTCGGCCTTGTTGAGGATCACCAGGTCGGCGCTGGCCAATTGGTCGGCGAACAGCTCGTGCAGCGGCGATTCGTGGTCCAGGTTCGGGTCGAGTTTGCGCTGGGCATCGACCTGGTCCGGGAAAGCCGCGAAGGTGCCGGCGGCGACCGCTGGGCTGTCGACCACGGTGATCACCGCATCAACGGTGCAGGCGCTGCGGATTTCCGGCCACTGGAAGGCTTGTACCAGCGGTTTTGGCAGGGCCAGGCCCGAGGTTTCGATGAGGATATGGTCGAGGTCGCCGCGACGGGCGACCAATTCGCGCATCACCGGGAAGAACTCTTCCTGAACGGTGCAGCAAAGGCAGCCGTTGGCCAGCTCGTAGACGCGGCCGTTGGCTTCTTCTTCCGTGCAGCCGATGGAGCACTGCTTGAGGATTTCGCCGTCGATGCCCAGCTCGCCGAACTCGTTGACGATCACCGCAATGCGACGGCCCTGAGCGTTGTCGAGCATGTGCCGCAGCAAGGTGGTTTTGCCCGAGCCGAGGAAGCCGGTAACGATGGTGACGGGGAGTTTGGCCAGTGTTTTCATCGGATGCCCTTTGGCAAGGTGGCGGGCATACGGGACGACAATCGCTGCGACGGATGCGCGCACGGAAGAGTTCGCCACCGGATCACCCCGCCCGGTTGTAGTGAAAATCTGTGTCGAGGCAGGTCTCCTGGCTGATGGTGTGCCGGGCTTGTGGGCCTGGCATTCGCTGCGCCTTCCCGCGAACCCGTTGCACAGGGTTTGCAGTGGCGTGGCAGCGAACATCACCGTTCACAGTTGCGGGGGCAGCCGCGGCATCGACCGCGTTCCCTTCTTAGCTTCGGCAAACGCCGAAGAACCTCGAAAGCGCAAGGCTACGCATCGTGTGGGGGCGGGTCAATGTTCACCTGACTTCTGTGGCGCTCCCTTCGCGAGCAAGCCCGCTCCCACAGGGGGCCGCATTTCAATGTGGGAGCGGGCTTGCTCGCGAAGGGAGCGACTCGATATCCAAGTGAGAACCCTTGCCAATTGACGCCCAACCCCCGCCCATGCTCTCCTACACGCCTTGTTACGGGTGCCCTTCACAGGGTGAAACGGGAAACCGGTGAATCATGTGCTTTACTCTAAAGTCATGTCAGTCCGGTGCTGCCCCCGCAACGGTAAGCGAGCGAAGCGTCAGATCCACTGTGCCAGCAGTTCGGCATGGGAAGGTGATGCTTGCAGGTCAAGGCGAAAGCCAGTGCCCCTCGTGAGCCCGGAGACCGGCCCGCAACACAAAGTGACCATTACGTTCACTGAATAACAAACCCGCGGTGGGCGGGCGCTGTTTGAACCTCTGCGTACCCGACTCGCAGGGGTCTTCCATGCGCTCTAATTCACCCGCTGACAGACCAGAGGGAAGCGCCATGTCGATCATCAGCAGCACCGGCAGCAACACCGATAAGAGCACCGCCAGCACCACCAATACCCTGACTCAACGCCTGACCGGCGCCGTGTGTGCGTCGATCCTTGGCGCGTGCCTGGTGTATTTCGCCGGTTTCTCGCACATCGAAGCGGTGCACAATGCCGCGCACGATACCCGCCACAGCTCTGCATTCCCGTGCCATTGAGACCTGCCGAAATGATCAAGCGTATTGCGCAAACCGCAGGGTTCACCGGGCTGCTGGCCGCCTTGCTGCTGACCTTGCTGCAAAGCTTCTGGGTGGCTCCGCTGATTCTGCAGGCCGAGACTTACGAAAAATCCGAGCCCGCCGCTGTTGAAGTTCACGAACACGGCGCAGGTGCTGTCGCCGCTCACACTCACGATGCTGAAGCCTGGGAACCGGAAGACGGCTGGCAGCGCGTGCTGTCCACCACCGGCGGCAACCTGGTGGTAGCTGTCGGTTTCGCGCTGATGCTCGCCGGCCTCTACACCTTGCGCGCTCCGACCAAAACCTCCCAAGGCCTGCTCTGGGGCCTGGCCGGTTACGCGACGTTCGTGCTGGCACCGACCCTCGGACTGCCGCCTGAGTTGCCGGGCACTGCCGCGGCTGATTTGGCGCAACGGCAAATCTGGTGGATCGGCACAGCGGCCTCCACTGCGGTCGGCATCGCATTGATCGTGTTCAGCCGTCACTGGCTGATGAAAGTGCTCGGCGTGGCAATCCTGGCCGTTCCTCACGTGATCGGCGCACCACAACCGGAAGTCCACTCGATGCTGGCTCCAGAAGCCCTGGAAGCTCAGTTCAAAATCGCTTCGCAGCTGACCAACGTGGCATTCTGGCTGGCCCTGGGCCTGATCAGTGCCTGGTTGTTCCGCCGCAAAAGCGTTGGTCAATACCACGCATGACTGAGATCCGCACAGCGCCGACTTTAGTGGTCGGCCTGGGCTGCCAGCGCGGCTGCCCCGTCAGCACGCTGCGGGCGCTGCTCGATCAGGCGTTACAGGCTCATAAAATCGAACTTCACCAGATCAAGGCCCTCGCCAGCATCGACCTGAAGCGCGAAGAGCCGGGCTTGATCGAATTGGCCGAACAACTCGCGCTGCCCCTGATGTACTTCAGCAGCGAACAATTGGCCGGCTATCAACCGCAACTCAGCCACCGTTCGGACATCGCGTTCGAACGCACCGGTTGCTACGGCGTCGCGGAAAGTGCCGCCCTGGCCCTGGCCGAGCAGCTGGCCCAGGCACCGGCGAAATTGCTTATTCCACGACAAAAATATGCCCAGGCAACCCTGGCGTTGGCCGGCGCTGCATAAAACCCCCGATAATCCCCGTCTTTGATCATGAGCAATCTTCATCTGAAGCCTTGCCCACCCCCTTTTTCTCACAGGAACCGACGATGACCGTCTACTTCATTGGCGCAGGTCCCGGCGACCCGGAACTGATCACCGTCAAAGGCCAACGGCTGATTCGCAGCTGCCCGGTGATCATCTATGCCGGCTCCCTGGTGCCCGCCGCTGTGCTGGAAGGCCATCGTGCCGAACAGGTGGTCAACAGCGCCGAACTGCACCTGGAACAGATCATCGAGCTGATCAAATCCGCCCACACCAAGGGCCAGGACGTGGCCAGGGTACACTCCGGCGATCCGAGTCTTTATGGTGCGATTGGCGAGCAGATCCGCTACCTGCGCGAACTCGACATCCCGTTTGAAATCATTCCCGGCGTCACGGCCACGGCGGCCTGCGCGGCATTGTTGGGCGCGGAACTGACGTTACCCGACGTGTCGCAAAGCGTGATCCTGACCCGCTATGCCGACAAAACCGCAATGCCCGCCGGCGAAGAGCTCGGCAGCCTGGCGCAGCACGGGGCGACCATGGCGATTCATCTGGGGGTCAATCATCTGAAGAAGATCCTGGCCGAATTGCTGCCGCATTACGGCGCGGATTGCCCGATCGCGGTGATTCACCGGGCGACCTGGCCGGATCAGGATTGGGTGGTGGGGACGTTGGCGGATATTGCCGAGAAGGTTGAGGCCAAGGGGTTTCGGCGCACGGCGTTGATTTTGGTGGGTCGGGTTTTGGGCAGTGATCACTTCAGTGAGTCATCGCTGTATCGCGCGGGGCATGCGCATTTGTATCGTCCATAGGGCCCCTTCGCGAGCAGGCTCGCGAAGGGTTCGGTGAATTTTTCCCATAAAAAAACGGCGCTCACGGGGCGCCGTTTTTTATGTTTGCAGCGAACACCTTACTTAGTAGTAGGCGTTTTCTTTCTGCGTGTGGTCGGTGACGTCACGAACGCCCTTGAGCTCGGGAATGCGCTCGAGCAAGGTACGCTCGATGCCTTCGCGAAGGGTGACGTCTGCCTGGCCGCAGCCCTGGCAACCGCCGCCGAACTTCAGCACGGCGATGCCGTCTTCGACCACATCGATCAGGCTCACCTGACCGCCGTGGCTGGCCAGCCCCGGGTTGATCTCGGTTTGCAGGTAATAGTTGATACGCTCATTGACCGGACTGTCGGCGCTGACCATCGGTACTTTGGCGTTTGGCGCCTTGATGGTGAGCTGGCCGCCCATACGGTCGGTGGCGTAGTCGACTACCGCATCATCCAGGAAGGCTTCGCTGAACGAGTCGATGTAAGCGGTGAAGCTTTTGAGCCCCAGCGCCGTGTCTTCAGGTTTTTCTTCGCCCGGCTTGCAATAAGCAATGCAGGTTTCGGCGTACTGGGTGCCAGGCTGGGTGATAAAGACGCGGATGCCGATGCCTGGGGTGTTCTGCTTGGAGAGCAGATCAGCCAGATAATCGTGGGCGGCGTCGGTAATGGTAATAGCGGTCATGGAAACTCCTCGCAGGCTTGGGCGCAGTTTACGCCAATCATCGCGCCGTACAAAGTCCTAGTATTTTTGTCGGGAAAGAGCTGGAACAGCCTCGATAGCCAAATCGCCGTCTATTCGGCCTTTAAGCCACTGATAGCTGCATTTTTCCACCCATTCGTAACTTGCCCACGAGCCCAGACCGATTGTCGCGGCGCAAACGGCGAACATTACGTAGGGATTGATGCCATAACGCTTTGCGACAAAACCACCCGCAGACAGCACCAACACGTGCATCAGGTACACCGAGTAGGAGCAATCGCCCAGCAGTTTGAGCACCCGGCTGTGCTCGAAATAGCGCTCCAGGGCCATGCACGACATTACGAGCACCGCACTCGGCAGGCCCCAGGCTAGCAGCCGTGGCTGCGGCGCCAGGTGATAAATCGCCAGCAACGCGCCGACAATGCCCAGCAACGGTAGCCAGAATCCGGGCTTGATCCAGCCGCGACGGTAGATCATGCCGATGGCGATCCCCAGCAGAAACTCATAAACAATGTCCGAGCGGTAGAACTCGCTGATCCAGCCATAGCCGGTCCAGGCTTGACACACGGCAAACAGCAGTGCCGCGACGATCAGCAGCCGAACCTGCAAGCGGAACAACAGCGCCCAGGCAAAGAGCACGTAGAAGAGCATTTCGTAGTTGAGGGTCCAGCCGACGTTGAGGGTCGGATAAATCCCGTAACCACCTGGGTTTTCAGTCGGAATGAACAACAGCGACAGCAGGAAATGCGACCAGTCGACTGCCTGATCCGGCAACACGGGCTGAGCGAACACCACCAGCAGCGCCATCAACACGGTATAGAGCCAGTACGCCGGAACGATTCGGCACAAGCGATACAGCAGGAAGCGCCCCGGCGGCAACGACTTGCCTTCGGTAGACAAGAAAATCACCAGGCCGCTGATGACGAAGAAGATGTCGACACCCACCGCGCCCTTGTCGATGAACATCTGACCGATCGGCCCATGGGCCCGGAAGTCGAAGAATATCTGCATGAAGTGGTGGCAGACCACCGCCCAGGCCGCGAGCGCGCGCAGTGCCTGTATTGAAATCAACATCGACGGCCCTCCCGATCGCATTCCCCCAAATCACCACAGATCCCCTGTGGGAGCGGGCTTGCTCGCGAAGGCGGTGTGTCAGTCGACATCAATATTGACTGATACACCGACT
>NZ_VOBM01000018.1:0-116036 GCF_008370005.1 Pseudomonas sp. ANT_J28 | reverse complement strand
CCAGAAGCCGAAGACGGCTTCTTCGAATAGGCCTGATACATAGATGCAACGGGGCGGCGGTTTTTCAAAAGCGGGTAGACAGTGGGGGCGAGTCCATACATAGCAGCTGGCGAAGCCTGCGTTCGGCTGCGCAGCAGTCGTAAAATCAGCACTCGCGATTTTTCAGACACGCCGTGCAAGCAGGGTTTACGACTGCTGCGCAGCCGGACGCAGGCTTCGCCAGCTGCTACAGGTTGTGTGGCAGCTTGCCCGCTCGGCTGTGAGGCCCTGACGTTCGCCGCCGTACAAGGTAAACTTCCCGCCCTTCGCAGGAGCAGCCATGAATTATCGTCACGCCTTCCATGCCGGCAATCACGCCGATGTGTTCAAACACCTGACTTTGACCCGCATCATCGCTTTGATGTCGCGCAAGGAGCAGCCGTTTGCCTATCTCGACACTCACGCCGGCATTGGTCTTTATGACCTGCAGGGTGATCAGGCGAGCCGTACCGGTGAGTACCTGGAAGGCATTGCGCGTTTGTGGGATCAGCCGGATCTGCCGGCGTTGACCGCGGATTACATGAAGGTGCTGCACGACATGAACCCGGATGGCCAGTTGCGCTATTACCCGGGGTCGCCGGAGTTGGCGCGGCGTCTGACGCGGCCGCAGGATCGGGTGATGCTCAACGAGAAGCATCCGGAAGACGGTTTGCTGCTCAAGGACAACATGGCCGGTGACCGTCGGGTGAAGGTGCATCTGGGTGAAGGCTGGCATGTGCCGCGTGCGATGTTGCCGGTGCAGGAGAAGCGGGCGGTGATGTTGATTGATCCGCCATTCGAGCAGCTGGATGAGATGCAGCGCTGTGCGGCGTCGCTGAAAGAGGCGATTGGCCGGATGCGGCAAACCGTGGCGGCGATTTGGTACCCGGTGAAGGACCAGCGCATGTTGCGTCGTTTTTATCAGGATCTGGCGGGCACGGGCGCGCCGAAGTTGTTGCGTGTCGAGTTGCTGGTGCATCCGCTGGATACTCCGAACAGTCTGAATGGTTCGGGGCTGGCGATTGCGAATCCGCCGTGGGGTCTGGAAGAGGAATTGCGTGAGTTGCTGCCGTGGTTGTCCAAGAAGCTTGGGCAGACCCAGGGTGGTTGGCAGATGGATTGGTTGATTGCTGAGAGTTGATTGCTGATCAGATGTTTTGATGGTGTTTGACAAGACGCCTTCGCGAGCAAGCCCGCTCCCACAGTAGATTTATGTCGATCACAAGAGTGTGGTCAGGCGTAGATCCAATGTGGGAGCGGGCTTGCTCGCGAAGTTTTTTGGGCCCTGAGATCAGATCGGGCAAGTCACGCCTGTACCGCCAATGCCGCAATACCCTTCAGGGTTTTTCGCCAGGTACTGCTGGTGGTAAGCCTCGGCGAAGTAGACCGTCGGCGCTTCGTCGATTTCAGTGGTGATCGTGCCTTTGCCAGCCTTGGTCAACTCGGCCTGGAACACTTGCTCGCTGTGCTTGGCGGCTGCCAACTGAGTCGGGTTGGTGGCGTAGATCACCGAGCGGTATTGGGTGCCGATGTCGTTGCCCTGACGCATGCCCTGGGTCGGGTTGTGCAGCTCCCAGAACATTTTCAGCAGCTCTTCGTAGCTGACTTTCGCCGGCTCGTAGACCACCAGTACCACTTCGCTGTGGCCGGTCAGGCCCGAGCAGACTTCTTCATACGTCGGGTTCGGCGTAAAGCCGCCGGCGTAACCCACCGCCGTACTGACCACGCCTTCGCGCTGCCAGAACTTGCGCTCTGCGCCCCAGAAGCAGCCCAGGCCGAAGATCGCGAAATCCACGTCCATCGCGAACGGGCCCAGCAGCGGGGCGTCGTGGACGAAGTGTTTTTCCGGCACCGTCATTGGGGTTTCACGGCCAGGCAGAGCTTGTTCTTTAGTCGGGAGCACGTTTTTGTTCACCAGAATTTCCGAGCGCAAGACCATGATCAGTCCCCTCAGTCAGGTTGAATGTAAATTGTCAGACACGCAGTTTGCCCGAGTGTTACGCCGCTGTCAGGCGATCGGGCCACGCGGATAGCGCTTGAGCTTTTCGATCAGCTCTACGCCGGGGATAGGGCGGTCGAACAGGTAGCCCTGGCCGACGTCGCAGCGATGACGGCGCAGGAAAGCCAACTGCTCGGCGGTTTCGATGCCTTCAGCCACGACCTTGAGTTTCAGGTTGTGGGCCATGGCGATCACTGCGGAGGTGATTTCCATGTCGTCCTGGTTGTCCGGGATTTCGTGGATGAAGCTTCGATCAATCTTAATGATGTCGATCGGGAATTTTTTCAAGTAACTGAGCGATGAGTAGCCGGTGCCGAAGTCGTCCATGGCCAGGGTCAGGCCCAGACGCTTGAGCTGATCGAGCTGCAAGTGGGTGTCTTCGGTGGCTTCCAGCAGCAGGCCTTCGGTGAGTTCGAGTTCCAGCAGGTTTGCCGGCAGCGCTTCTTCTTTGAGGATGTTGGCGATGGACGACACCAGGTCCGGGTCGGAGAACTGCTTGGGCGACAGGTTGATTGCCACCTGAAGATTGCCCAGGCCAGCGGCGGTCAGGTCTTTGCTCATGCGGCAGGCCTGGCGGGCGATCCATTTGCCGATGGGGATGATCAGGCCGGTTTCTTCGGCGACGCTAATGAACTGGTCCGGGCGGATCATGCCTTTTTCCGGATGGTTCCAGCGCAGCAGCGCTTCCATCCCGAGCAGGCGACCGCTGCGCAGGCAGAGCTTGGGCTGGTAGAACACGTCCAGTTCGTTCTGGGTCAGGGCGCGGCGCAGGTTGTTTTCGACGAACAGTTTGTAACTGGCCTCGGCGTTCAGCGCTTCGGTGAACACCTGAACCTGGTGTTTTCCGTTGGCCTTGGCCTTGTGCAGCGCGAGGCCGGCGTTGCGCATCAGGGTTTGCGGGTCACGGCCGTGCAACGGTGCGCAGGCCAGGCCCACGGAGCCGGTGACGCTGATCAGCTGGTTGTCGACGAACATTGGCTTGTCGAGGGTCGCCAGCAATTGATTGGCAATCTGTTGGCCCGCACGCAGGTCGGTGTCGTCCAGCAGCACGGCGAATTCGTTACTGGCGAACCGCGCCAGGCTGCCGCTAGGGCTCAGGCTGTTGCGCAGGCGTCGGGCTAGGCTGATCAACAGTTTGTCGCCGGTCTGGTGGCCGAGGCTGTCGTTGATCCGCTTGAAGTTGTCGATGTCCACCAGCAACAAGCTGATCGGGGTATCGCTGTCTCGGGCGAAACGTTCATCGAGGTTGCGGATGAAGGCCGGGCGGTTGCCGAGGTTGGTCAGGTTATCGGTGTAAGCCAGACGCTCGATGCGTTGCTGGGCGAGCTTGGTCTGGGTGATGTCTTCGTAAATGCCGATGTAATGCGTCAGCTCGCGGTTGTCGCCGTAAACCTTGGAAATCGACAACTGGCCCCAGTAGGGTTCGAGGTTTTTGCGGCGGCTTTTGAACTCACCCTGCCAACTGTTGCTCTTGGCCAGCGCCGAGGGCGCGTCGAACAACAGTTCGCTGAGGTTTTCCAGTGCCGGCAGTTCCGACAGCCGCTGGCCGTGGACTTCTTCGGTGGTGTACTGGGTGATCGCCGTGAAGCTCGGGTTGACGTATTCCACCACGCCATCGCAATTGACCAGCAAAAAGGCGTTGGCGCTTTGCTCGACCGCGCGCTGGAACAGGTGCAGGGCGCTGGTGGCGGTGCGGCGGTTGTGGTTGTTGATGACTTGGGCAAACTGATCCGCCAACTCACCGGCGAAAGCAATTTCGTCCGATTGCCAGGCGCGGGTCGTACCGGTCTGCTCCAGGCAGAGTACGCCGACCACTTGGCCGTCGACGCGGATACTGGCGTCGAGCATGGCGTTCACATCACGCGAGCGCAGGTGTTCGGCCATTTCCCGGGTGCGCGGGTCGCGCATGGCGTTGTGGGCGTCGATGGCGCGGCCGGTGTGCAAGGCATCCAGATAATCAGGGAAGAGACTGACGTCAATCGGCTCTGGCAGCAGGTATTCCTGGCTGGCGCGGTGATAGGCCGAAATCGGCACGAGCAGTGAACCTTCGAGGTTCCACAGGCTGGCGCAGTCGATTTCGTAAATGTCACAGGCGCTGCGAGTGATCAGTTCGGCGGCTTCTTGCAGGGATTTGTTGCTGCTATAGCGCTGGCGGGTCAGTAGCAGGATCAAGTCTTGCTGGGCGCGCACCCGGTCCAGGTGCAGAAGCTGTTCCTGCTGGGCGCGCTGATTGAGTTCCAGGGCGATTTGCAGGCGAGAGTTCTGGGTTTCGAGGTCCAGGGCCGGCAGCAGATGCTCGCCCTCGAACAGGCCGTCGACCACCAGCAAATAGCCGCGCAGCAAGTGTCGATTGTGTTGTTTGTAGGCTTCGCCCAGTTCCAGCAGGTTCAAGGAGCCTGCGGCGGTGTGCAGGGTGTAGCGGATCAGGTAATGCGGGCTTTCGGTGAGTTGTTGCTGAACCGCGTCATGCAGCTGATAGCGCGCTTCGGGCTCCATCAGGCTGGCGTAGGGCGAGCCGACCAGAGCGCACAGCTCCACCGCCGGCAGGCCGAACTGTCGTTCGCAATTGGGATCGAGAAACAGCAGCGCCCAACTCGCTTCATTCAGCCGTTCGAAACGAAGCATGCCGAGCCGCGAGGGCACAGGCAACTGCGTCACTACCTCGGCCACCATACGGCTGGCGGCATCGGGTTGGCTCTTCATATGGAGGGAAACTCACTTCGAATAGACTGATCGCGCCGGGCTCTCGCCCTCTTTACTGTTACCTGCGGCAAGGTTGCATCATTGCGACACTGACTGACAAGAGACATGAAGGCCAAGTGCTATAAGAATATGTCGGCCGGCGCGAAGATTTCTCCAACAAACGGCCGAAACTAATGCAATTGGCCCTCAAGGGCTCAATGTAGCGGGATGCTGGTCGACTGCAAAGGCTTGCCGTCCCGGTCGTGATAACTGACACGAACCTGTTCGGCATCGACGATCAAATGGGCAAAGTTGTCCTCGCTGACCACCTTGCTGGTCAGTTCATGCTGATAGTCGCCGGCGGCTGTTCGCTCCAACGGTTGATCGAGGATGAAGGTGGATGCCTTGGCGTACGGCAGCAGTTTGCTGTTGCACAAGGGTGAGGAGACGATGGTGTGCACCTCGAAGTCCGGGTCTTCGCTGTGGGTCAGACGACTGGTCAGGGAGCCATGGACATCGCCGGAAACGAAGAAGACGTTCTTGATGCGGTGTGTACGAATCGCCTCCAGCAGCCGCAGACGTTGTTCGGGAAAGGCCTTCCACGCGTCATCACCGTGGGCTTTGCGGTCGGGGTAGAACATCACGCTGGTGACCACGAACTTCACCCTGGCCGGACTGTGAATCAACCATTTGCACAAGGCCTGTTCCTGCTCTTCGTCGAGGATGCGTCGATCATTGGCCGACAGGTTGCGTCGGGTTCGACTGTCAGTGACAAACCATTCGATATCGCCTTCGGCGAATTGATACCAATACTGTTCCAGTTTTCTATTTATTTGCCCGCTGGCAAGAAGTGCATGCGCCGGGCTATGACTGGCTTGATACAACTCATACGCCGCGATGGCGTTTTTGTATAAATAGGTGTCGGCCTTATTTTTGTTGGCGGGCCAGTTGTCTTCAATTTCATGATCATCGAGGATCATGTAAGTCGGCACGCCGGACATTAACTTGGCAATATTGGGTTGGGAAAAAGCTGCGCGGTACTTACTGAGTATTTCCTTGTATTCCCGGTCGGGAGCAATGACGTTCAGGTCATCGACATAGATTTGATCGCCGGTCATCAACATGGCGCTGATGGGCGGTTCGGCCTGCTGCGCCAGATTCGTGATCGAGGCGAAAATCCTGTCCCCCAGATGCGGTGCAGACGGGACGCCAGCGGTCATGCGCAGGTAACGACATGAACCGACGATATAGGCCCGTGGAATCGTGGCTTTGCTGGACTGTGTGCGAAACCGGTAGATATCGCGCGGCCATTGCAGCGGCAGTTCCTGAATGGTTTCCACGGTGTGCGCCGGGCTCATGGGGCTGAACCAGCCCGCCTGGTATTCGTACTCGGTATCGGTGACAAGGTCGTTGAGCGCTATGACATCGGACATATCACGCAAGATCGTCAACTTTGCAAATACACCTTGGGACCAGCGCTCTTCGCCAGGCCGGCGATAACGAATACCTGCAAATGCCGGCGCATTGTTTTGAAGTTCGCCACGCAAGAAGATGCGTGTGTGGTTAGTTGTTGTGTGGCCAATAATAGGGCCGGCAGTCGGTTTGAACATGTTCGAATCCATTCGAGTTGGTGCTAACTAAGCAAAATTGGATGATGAAGGTTTAACGATAATTAGTTGAAATAAGCTTAGTTATGGGTTCGCAAAAAATATCGAGCAGAAGTGGACTGGAGTTGTGGGCGACGTAAGCCGCGAATGTAGGAAAGGGGAGTCGGGTGGCTTTCTTGCAGGCAAAAAAAGCCCCGCCAAACTGGCGGGGTTGAGGTACGAGCGTGGCGCTCGGAAAACGTGGAACGCGACGGGCCCTCCGGTGAAGGAGGGCCGATCGGTGTTACAGCAGGATGGTGCGGATGTCCGCCAGCAGATCGCTCAGACGCTTGGTGAAGCGTGCAGCAGCGGCGCCGTTGATCACACGGTGATCGTAGGACAGCGATAGTGGCAGCATCAGTTTCGGCTGGAAGGCTTTGCCATCCCAGACTGGCTGGATGGTTGCCTTGGAAACACCGAGGATCGCCACTTCCGGCGCGTTGACGATCGGCGTGAAGCCGGTGCCGCCAATGTGGCCGAGGCTGGAAATGGTGAAGCAGGCGCCTTGCATGTCGTCAGCGGTGAGCTTTTTGTCGCGGGCTTTGGCGGCCAACACGGCGGCTTCAGCTGCCAGTTGCAGCAGGCTCTTCTGATCGACGTTCTTGATGACCGGTACCAGCAGGCCTTCAGGGGTGTCGACGGCGAAGCCGATGTTCACGTACTTCTTGCGGATGATCGCCTTGCCGCTTGGTGCCAGCGAACTGTTGAAGTCCGGCAGTTCCTTGAGCAGGTGCGCGCAGGACTTGAGCAGCAGCGGCAGGATGGTCAGCTTGACGCCAGCCTTCTCTGCCACGGCTTTCTGAGCGATACGGAACGCTTCCAGGTCGGTGATATCAGCCGAATCGAACTGAGTCACGTGCGGAATGTTAAGCCAGCTGCGATGCAGGCTCGACGCGCCGATTTGCATCAGACGGGTCATCGGCACTTCTTCGGTTTCACCGAAGCGGCTGAAGTCCACGACCGGAATTGGCGGGATGCCCGCGCCGCCGGTTGCGCCAGCAGCAGCGGCCGGTGCTTCCTTGGCTTTCTGCATCATGGCTTTGACGTAAACCTGCACGTCTTCTTTCAGCACACGACCGTGCGGGCCGCTTGGGCTGACCGCGCTCAGCTCGACGCCGAACTCGCGAGCCAGTTGGCGTACTGCCGGGCCAGCGTGAACCTTGGCGCCCGGTTTGGCCGGTGCAGCAGTCGGTGCGGCCGGAGCCGGGGCAGCAGGCGCAGCGGCGGCTGGAGCTGGAGCACTAGGAGCAGCAGCGGCCGGAGCCGGGGCAGCAGCAGGCGCAACACCTTTGACTTTCAGCTTCAGGATCAGGTCGCCGGTACCGACTTCGTCATCCAGCTTGATGGAAACGCTTTCCACCACGCCAGCGGCAGGCGATGGAATTTCCATGCTCGCCTTGTCGGATTCCAGGGTGATCAGCGACTGATCAGCTTCAACGGTATCGCCGGCCTTGACCAGGACTTCGATGATCTTGGCCTTGCCCGAGGAGCCGATGTCCGGGACATGAATGTCCTGAACGCTGTCAGCAACCGGTGCCGCCGGGGCCGCAGCGGCTGGCGCTGGAGCAGCGGCAGCAGGTGCCGCCGCCTGAGCTGGCGCGGCCGCAGTGGGTGCCGCAGCACCCGCCACTTCCAGATCCAGAATCAGGTCGCCAGTGCCGACTTCGTCGTTGAGCTTGACGCTGATGCTCTTGACCACGCCAGCGGCAGGCGATGGGATTTCCATGCTGGCCTTGTCGGATTCCAGGGTGATCAGCGACTGATCAGCCTCGACGGTGTCGCCGACCTTGACCTGGATCTCGATGATCTGGGCCTTGCCCGACGAACCGATGTCCGGCACGTGCACTTGCTGGATAGTTGCAGCAGCGGGAGCAGCGGCCGGTGCAGCTGCTGCCGGAGCAGGAGCAGCAGCCGATTTCGCTTCAGCCTTTGGCGCCTGCGCAGCGGCAGCCGCAGGGGGCGGTGCAGAGGCCGCAGCAGCGGCACCTTCGACTTCCAGCTCCAGCAGTTCGTCGCCTTCTTTCAAGCGATCGCCCAGCTTCACTTTGATGCTTTTGACGATGCCGGCCTTGGGCGCAGGAATTTCCATGCTCGCCTTGTCCGACTCAAGCGTCAGGATGCTCTGGTCGGCTTCCACACGGTCGCCGACCTTCACAAATAGTTCGATTACTTCACCTTCACCGCTGCCGATGTCAGGTACGCGAATGAGTTCGCTCACAGAGTGTCTCCTCAGCAGTCCAGTGGGTTGCGTTTTTCCGGGTTGATCCCGAACTTGGCGATGGCTTCAGCCACCACTTTAGGTTCGATATCACCACGGTCAGCCAAGGCTTCCAGGGCTGCCAACACCACGAAATGACGGTCGACTTCGAAGAAGTGACGCAGCTTCTTGCGGCTGTCACTGCGGCCGAAACCGTCGGTGCCCAGGACTTTGAATTCCTTGGACGGGACCCACTGACGAATTTGCTCAGCGAACAGCTTCATGTAGTCGGTAGACGCGATGACCGGACCTTGACGGCCGTTCAGGCACTCTTCGACATAGCTCAGTTTAGGCTTCTGGCCCGGATGCAGACGGTTGCTGCGCTCGACGGCCAGGCCATCGCGACGCAGTTCGTTGAAGCTGGTAACGCTCCACACGTCAGCGCCGACGTTGAACTCTTCACGCAGGATCTTCGCTGCTTCACGGACTTCACGCAGGATGGTGCCGGAGCCCATCAACTGAACGTGGTGCGCCGCTTCGCGGGTGTCTTCTTCGAGCAGGTACATGCCCTTGATGATGCCTTCCTCGACACCGGCCGGCATGGCTGGCTGCTGGTAGGACTCGTTCATCACGGTGATGTAGTAGAAAACGTCCTGCTGCTCTTCGGTCATCTTCTTCATGCCGTCCTGAATGATCACCGCCAGCTCGTAGCCGTAGGTTGGATCAAAGGTGCGGCAGTTCGGGATGGTGCCAGCCAGGATGTGGCTGTGACCGTCTTCGTGTTGCAGGCCTTCGCCGTTCAGCGTGGTCCGGCCGGCGGTGCCGCCGATCAGGAAGCCACGGGTGCGGCTGTCGCCAGCGGCCCAGGCGAGGTCGCCGATACGCTGGAAGCCGAACATTGAGTAGAAGATGTAGAACGGCAGCATTGGCTGGTTGTGGCTGGAGTACGAAGTACCGGCAGCGATGAAGGAGCTCATGGCGCCCGCTTCGTTGATGCCTTCTTCGAGGATCTGGCCCTTCTTGTCTTCTTTGTAGAACATCACCTGGTCTTTATCGACTGGCTCGTAGAGCTGGCCGACGGAGGAGTAGATGCCCAACTGACGGAACATGCCTTCCATACCGAAGGTACGGGCTTCGTCCGGGATGATCGGGACGATGCGCGAACCGATTTCCTTGTCCTTGACCAGTTGCGCGAGGATCCGCACGAAAGCCATGGTGGTGGAAATTTCACGGTCGCCCGAGCCGTCCAGGATTGCCTTGAGGGTATCCAGCGGTGGCGTCGGGATGTCGAAGCTTTTGGCACGGCGCTGTGGCACGAAACCGCCCAGTGCAGTGCGGCGCTCGCTCAGGTAACGGGCTTCAGCGCTGTTTGGTTCCGGTTTGAAGAACGGCAGGTTTTCCAGTTCTTCGTCTTTGACCGGAATGTCGAAACGATCGCGGAACAGCTTCAGGCTTTCAACATCAACTTTCTTGGTGTTGTGCGCGGTGTTCTTCGCTTCGCCGGCACCGGTGCCATAACCCTTGATGGTCTTGGCCAGGATGACGGTCGGTTGTTCTTTGTGGTTGACCGCTTCGTGGTATGCCGCGTAGACCTTGTACGGGTCGTGACCGCCACGGTTGAGTTTCCAGATTTCGTCGTCGGACAGATCAGCAACCATCGCCTTGAGTTCTGGCGAGTTGAAGAAGTGTTCACGAACGAACGCGCCGTCTTTGGCTTTGTAGTTCTGGTACTCGCCGTCGATGACTTCGTCCATGCGGCGTTGCAGGATACCGTCGACGTCTTTGGCCAACAGTGGGTCCCAGAAACGGCCCCAGATGACTTTGGTCACGTTCCACTGCGCACCGCGGAACACGCCTTCGAGTTCCTGGATGATCTTGCCGTTGCCGCGAACCGGGCCATCGAGGCGCTGCAGGTTGCAGTTAATAACGAAGATCAGGTTGTCGAGCTTCTCGCGGCCAGCCAGCGAGATCGCGCCCAGGGATTCCGGCTCGTCGCACTCGCCGTCGCCCAGGAAGCACCAGACTTTTTGCTTGCCTTCAGGGATGAAGCCACGGGCTTCCAGGTACTTCATGAAGCGTGCCTGGTAGATCGCCTGGATCGGGCCCAGACCCATGGATACGGTCGGGAACTGCCAGAAATCAGGCATCAGCCAAGGGTGCGGATAGGACGACAAGCCCTGGCCGTCGACTTCCTGGCGGAAGTTGTTCATCTGGTCTTCGGTGATGCGGCCTTCCATGAACGCACGGGCGTATACGCCTGGCGAGGTGTGACCCTGGAAGTAGATCAGGTCGCCGCCGTGTTCGTCGGTCGGGGCCTGGAAGAAATAGTTGAAGCCGATGTCGTACAGGGTTGCGCTGGAGGCGAAGCTGGAGATGTGACCGCCCAGGTCAGAATCTTTCAGGTTCGTACGCATCACCATGGCCATCGCGTTCCAGCGTACCAACGAGCGAATGCGGCGTTCCATGAACAGGTCGCCAGGCATGCGTGCTTCGTGGGTAACGGGGATCGTGTTGCGGTATGGCGTGGTGATGGCGTAAGGCAATTGCGAACCGCTACGGGTTGCGAGTTCGCCCATACGGGTCATCAGATAGTGAGCGCGGTCTTCGCCTTCTTTGTCGAGAACCGATTCCAGGGCGTCCAGCCATTCCTGGGTTTCGACGGGATCGAGGTCTTGCATGGCTTGCTCCAGGGCGGAAAGGCTTCCAGAATCGGTTGCCTGAGTTTGCGACTGGCCTTGTGGGCAGACGATATAAATTCTTGGATTGCCGAGAGGTTGTTCCGGCGGCGTGTAGTTTTACTACAAATCTTCGGGCATTTCAGCCTTTCGAATGTATATACGAGTAGTAAAACTACAGATGAGCGGCTTGTGGCCTCCAGCTGCGTTGTGAGAATAATCGTTAAGGTTGGTCTTTTGCCAACCAGAAAAGGTGAAAGCTTGATGCTGTCTGCCAAAAATAAAGAAATTTCAGCTATTTCTAACCTTTGTTCGACAGTCGATCAGGTAGTGCATTCTCGCGAATCACTACATGCAGCCCTCTACACGCCGATCAAGGATAGACCATGAGCCTCCCTTCGCTTGCCGAACTGCCTGGCATCCTCCTGCCGTTTGTCACCCGCGCCGAGCAGTCGTTCCGTGCGGCCGTCGCCGTGCTTCCTGACGATCATGGCCTGGCCGCATGGACGCCTGAGCGCTGGGCACAATTTGCCCGCGTCACCGCTGCCAGCGACTTCGTGATTGAACAAAGTGTCCGTGACCCATTGATGTTGCTGGAGCTGGTGCAGTCCGGTGAGCTGGACCGAAGTTTTGCTCCCGGCGAGCTGTGCGCACAGATTGCGGCAGCGGTGAATGCAGCAGAAACCGACGATGGGCTCGGTCGCGCCCTGCGTCGTCAACGTACCCGTCATCAAGTGCGGATCATCTGGCGCGACCTGACGCGTCAGTGCGATCTGACCCAGACCTGTCGCGACCTCTCGGACATGGCCGATGCCAGCATCGATCAGGCCTATCAGTGGTTGTACTCGCGGCACTGCCAGCAGTTCGGCGTGCCGACTGGCCGGCGCAGTGGCGAGCCGCAGCAGATGGTCATTCTCGGCATGGGCAAGCTCGGCGCGGTGGAGCTCAACCTGTCGTCGGACATCGACCTGATCTTCGCCTATCCCGAGGGCGGCGAAACCGTCGGCGTCAAACGCTCGCTGGATAACCAGGAATTTTTCATTCGTCTCGGCCAGCGTCTGATCAAGGCGTTGGACCCGATGACCGTCGACGGTTTTGTATTCCGCGTCGACATGCGCCTGCGGCCTTACGGTTCGGCCGGCGCATTGGTGCTGAGCTTCAACGCGCTGGAGCAGTATTACCAGGATCAGGGGCGCGACTGGGAACGCTACGCGATGATCAAGTCGCGGGTGGTGGCCGGCGATCAAGTGGCCGGCGCGCAATTGCAAGACATGCTGCGGCCGTTCGTTTACCGGCGTTACCTCGACTTTTCGGCGATCGAAGCGCTGCGCACCATGAAGCAGCTGATTCAGCAGGAAGTCCGGCGCAAGGGCATGGCCGACAACATCAAACTCGGCTCCGGCGGCATTCGTGAAGTCGAATTTATCGCCCAGGCGTTCCAACTGATCCATGGCGGCCGCGACCTGAGCTTGCAGCAACGACCTCTATTAAAAGTACTGAGCACGCTGGAAGGTCAGGGTTACCTGCCGCCGGCGGTGATCAGCGAATTGCGCGAAGGCTACGAGTTTCTGCGGTACACCGAGCACGCGATCCAGGCGATTGCCGACCGCCAGACCCAGATGTTGCCGGACGGTGCTCAGGATCAGGCGCGCATCGCCTTTATGTTGGGTTTTGCCGATTGGGCGGCTTTTCATGAACAGCTTATGTATTGGCGCGGTCGTGTGGCCTGGCACTTCGGCCAGGTGATCGCCGATCCCGACGAAGAGGAAGGCGCCGAAAGCGAAGTGGTGGTCGGCGGCGAATGGCTGCCGTTATGGGAAGAGGCTCAGGATGAAGAGGCCGGTTGCCGTCAATTGGAAGAGGGCGGTTTCGCTGATGCCACCAAAGCCCTGAAAGCGTTGGCCGGTTTGCGCAGCAGCCCGCAGTTGCGGGCGATGCAACGACTGGGGCGTGAGCGCCTCGATGCCTTTATTCCGCGGCTGCTGGCTCAGGCCGTGGAGCACGCCAATCCGGATCTGGTGCTGGAAAGGGTTTTGCCACTGGTGGAAGCCGTGGCTCGCCGTTCCGCGTATCTGGTGTTGCTGACCGAAAACCCCGGCGCGCTGCGACGTTTGCTGACCTTGTGCGCCGCGAGCCCGTGGATCGCCGAACAGATCACCCGCTTCCCGCTGCTGCTCGACGAATTGCTCAACGAAGGTCGGCTGTTCAAGCCACCGCTGGCGCCGGAACTGGCTGCCGAGTTACGCGAGCGTTTGACGCGGATTCCCGAAGACGACCTCGAACAGCAAATGGAAGCCCTGCGGCATTTCAAACTGGCGCACCGTTTACGGGTCGCCGCTTCGGAAATCGCCGGCAGCCTGCCGTTGATGAAGGTCAGTGATTACCTGACCTGGCTCGCCGAAGCGATCCTGGAACAAGTGCTGGCCCTGGCCTGGCGCCAGACCGTAAGCAAATACGGTACGCCGCAGCGCACCGACGGCACCTTGTGCGATCCCGGCTTCATCATTGTCGGTTATGGGAAAGTCGGTGGTCTGGAACTGGGGCATGGTTCGGACCTGGACCTGGTGTTCATCCACGATGGTGACCCGCAGGCGGAAACCGACGGGGCGAAGCCTATCGACGGTGCGCAATTTTTCACCCGGCTGGGGCAGCGGATCATTCACCTGCTGACGGCCCAGACCAACTCCGGTCAACTGTACGAAGTGGACATGCGTTTGCGGCCATCCGGTGCGTCGGGGTTGCTGGTGAGTTCGCTCGGTGCGTTTGCCCGGTATCAGGAAAATGAAGCCTGGACCTGGGAGCATCAGGCGCTGGTGCGGGCGCGGGTGCTGGTGGGCAGCCCGGACGTCGGCCAGGCGTTCGAGAAAGTCCGCGCGGCGGTATTGGGCAAGCCGCGGGACCTGGCGACCTTGCGCCAGGAGGTCAGCGAGATGCGCGCCAAAATGCGCGATAACCTTGGCAGCAAGAGCACCGCGGCCGGCACCGGAGCAAATGCCTTCGAGGCCACGGCGCCGTTCGATCTCAAGCAAGACGCTGGAGGTATCGTCGATATTGAATTTATGGTGCAATACGCGGCCCTGGCGTGGTCCGAATCGCACCCGCCATTGCTGCGCTGGACTGACAATATCCGCATTCTGGAAGGGCTGGAGGAGGAAGGGCTGATGCCCGCCGAAGACGCCAGCCTGTTGCGCGAGGCCTATAAAGCCTACCGTTCAGCCGCTCACCGGCAGGCCTTGCAGAAGGACGCCGGGGTGATACCGGGCGACCAGTTCGTGGACGAACGGCGGCAGGTAGTGCGGATCTGGCGCGAGCTGGGATTGAGTTAAGCGACACAATTCAAATGTGGGAGCGGGCTTGCTCGCGAAGATGCCGTCACATTCAGCCTCTATAGTGACTGACACTCCGCCTTCGCGAGCAAGCCCGCTCCCACAGTAGATCTGCATTGTTTCGCAGATCGATGTACACCAAATCCCAATGTGGGAGCGAGCTTGCTCGCGATAGCGGAATGACAGTCGACAATAATGTTGAAGGTGATGACCCATCGCAAGCAGCCTTGCTCCCGCAGTGATTCTCGAGGCGGGGAGGCGTATGCCTCCCCGGCTCGTTTATGGAAACCACATGAAAATTCTGATCGTTGGGCCCAGTTGGGTCGGTGACATGGTGATGGCGCAGACACTGTTTCAGTGTCTCAAGCAGCGCCACCCGCAATGCGAAATCGACGTGCTGGCCCCCGAGTGGAGCCGGCCGATTCTTGAGCGCATG
The DNA here is from genome assembly GCF_008370005.1 of Pseudomonas sp. ANT_J28. Classification (NCBI taxonomy): domain Bacteria; kingdom Pseudomonadati; phylum Pseudomonadota; class Gammaproteobacteria; order Pseudomonadales; family Pseudomonadaceae; genus Pseudomonas; species Pseudomonas sp. ANT_J28. The sequence goes on along the minus strand of NZ_VOBM01000018.1, from coordinate 101,057 downwards.
CCCGAAGTACGCCAGGCCTTGAGCTTTCCGCTCGGTCACGGTGCTTTGGAGCTGGCGACGCGTCGGCGCATCGGCAAATCCCTGGCCGGCCAGTACGACCAGGCGATCCTGCTGCCCAATTCCCTGAAGTCGGCATTGGTGCCGTTCTTCGCCGGCATCCCGAAACGCACCGGCTGGCGTGGCGAATTCCGCTACGGCCTGCTCAATGACGTGCGCACGCTGGATAAAGAACGTTACCCGCTGATGATCGAACGCTTCATGGCCCTGGCTTACGAGCCCGGTGCCGAGCTGCCGACACCTTATCCACGGCCGAGCCTGCAAATCGACCCGGTCACGCGCGAGGCGGCAATGGCCAAGTTCGGCCTGGCCCTCGACCGCCCGGTGTTGGTGCTGTGCCCCGGTGCCGAGTTCGGCGAGTCCAAGCGCTGGCCGTCCGAGCACTATGCCAAGGTTGCCGAAGCGAAGATCCGCGAAGGCTGGCAAGTCTGGCTGTTCGGTTCGAAAAACGATCACGCCGTCGGCGAAGACATCCGTTCGCGGCTGATTCCCGGTTTGCGTGAAGAGTCGGTGAACCTCAGCGGCGGCACCTCCCTGGCCGAAGCCATCGACCTGATGTCCTGCGCCGACGCAGTGGTGTCCAACGACTCCGGCCTGATGCACGTCGCCGCTGCGCTGAATCGCCCGTTGGTGGCAGTCTACGGCTCGACGTCGCCGGGTTTCACGCCGCCATTGGCCGAGCACGTCGAGATCGTGCGCCTGGGCATCGAATGCAGCCCCTGCTTCGATCGCACGTGCCGTTTCGGTCATTACAACTGCCTGCGCCAGCTCATGCCGCAAGCGGTGAACGAAGCCTTGCAGCGTTTGCAGGGCACTGTGGTCGAGGTCAAATAGTTTGCGGGTACTGCTGATCAAGACTTCTTCGCTGGGTGACGTGATTCACGCGTTGCCGGCGCTGACCGACGCGGCACGGGCGATCCCCGGCATCCAGTTCGATTGGGTGGTGGAAGAGGGCTTCGCCGAAATCCCGACCTGGCACCCGGCCGTGGACAAGGTGATTCCCGTCGCGATCCGTCGCTGGCGCAAAAACATCTGGCAGACCATCAAAAGTGGCGAGTGGAAGCGCTTCAAGCAAAGCGTTCGCGCCAACAAATACGATTTGGTGATCGATGCCCAGGGCCTCCTGAAAAGTGCGTTGCTGACCCGATATGCCAACGCCCCGGTGGCCGGGCTGGATAAAAACTCGGCCCGTGAGCCGATTGCCGCACGCTTTTATTCCCGGCGTCTGGCCGTGGCCCGTGGGCAACACGCGGTGGAGCGGGTGCGTCAGCTGTTTGCTGTGGCCCTGGGTTACGACCTGCCCAAAGGCTTGGGCGATTACGGCCTGAACGTCGAACGACTGGTGGAATTGCCGCGCAAGAATCCTTACGTGGTGTTCCTGCACGGCACCACGTGGGACACCAAGCATTGGCCTGAAGCCTACTGGCGCGAGTTGGCCGAGCGCGTCGGTTATCTCGGTGTCGCGGTGAAGCTGCCGTGGGGTAATCCGATCGAGAAAGCCCGGGCCGAGCGCATCGCCAAAGACATGAGGCACGTCGAAGTGCTGCCCAAGCTGAATCTGGCGGGTGTCGGCAAAGTACTGGCCGGCGCGCAAGCCTGCGTGGCGGTGGACACCGGTCTCGGCCACCTCGCCGCTGCGCTGGACGTGCCGACGCTGTCGCTGTTCGGCCCGACCAACCCGGGCCTGACCGGCGCCTACGGTAAAGCGCAGATTCACATCGCCAGCGATTTCCCCTGTGCGCCGTGTATGCAAAAGAAATGTACGTATCAACCGACGGCCGAAGATGCCCGTCAGTTTGACCTTAAACGCGAGTGGCCCCTGTGCTTCACGCGTCTGAATCCCGAGCGTGTCGCGACCCGACTGAGCACATTGTTACTGGCTGAGGAGCTGCGCTGATGCAATTGGCATTCGTCTTGTACAAGTACTTTCCATTCGGGGGCTTGCAGCGCGATTTCATGCGCATCGCCCTGGAATGTCAGCAACGCGGCCATCAGATTCGAGTCTACACGCTGATCTGGGAAGGCGACATTCCGCCGGGGTTCGAAGTGTTGGTGGCGCCGGTCAAGGCGTTCTTCAATCATCGACGCAACGAGAAGCTCAGCGAATGGATGGAAGCGGATCTGGCCAAGCGTCCGGTGGACCGTTTGATCGGCTTCAACAAAATGCCGGGTCTGGACGTCTACTACGCCGCCGATGGCTGCTTCGAAGACAAGGCGCAAAACCTGCGTAACTCGCTGTACCGTCGTTGGGGCCGCTACCGGCACTTCGCCGAGTACGAGCGCGCGGTGTTCGCCAAGGATGCCAAGACCGAAGTGCTGATGATTTCCGAAGTCCAGCAGCCGCTGTTCATCAAGCATTACGACACGCCGCTTGCGCGCTTTCATCTGCTGCCGCCGGGCATTTCCCAGGATCGTCGTGCGCCGGCCAATGCCGCCGAGATCCGTGCCGAATTCCGTCTCGAATTCAACCTGAAAGACGATGATCTGCTGCTGGTGCAAATCGGCTCCGGGTTCAAGACCAAGGGTGTGGATCGCAGCCTCAAGGCGCTGGCCGCATTGCCCGCTGATCTGAAGAAACGCACCCGGCTGTTTGTAATTGGCCAGGACGACCCCAAATTATTCCAGATGCAGAGCGCCACATTGGGGCTTGGCGATAACGTGACGTTCCTCAAGGGCCGCAGCGACATCCCGCGTTTTCTGCTCGGCGCCGATCTGTTGATTCACCCGGCGTACAACGAAAACACCGGGACTGTGTTGCTCGAAGCCCTGGTGGCCGGGTTGCCGGTGCTGGTGAGTGCGGTGTGTGGTTACGCCCATTACATCGCCGAGGCCGACGCCGGTCTGGTGCTGGATGAACCTTTCGATCAGACGCAGCTGACCCAGTACCTGACCGGTATGTTGAACGACGCTCAAGCACGGGCGGCCTGGAGCCGCAATGGTCTGGCCTTCGCCGAGACGGCCGACCTCTACAGCATGCCGCAGCACGCGGCCGATGTGATTCTGGCGGAGCACGCTTAATGAAGTTGATGCTGGCTGAACCGTTCAAGAGCCTTTGGGCCGGACGCGACCCGTTCGCTGAAGTCGAGGGCCTCCAGGGCGAGGTATACCGCGAACTTGAAGCGCGCCGAACCCTGCGTACCGAAGTCGATGGCAATGGCTTTTTCGTGAAGATCCACCGTGGCATTGGCTGGGGCGAGATCTTCAAGAACCTGCTCACTGCCAAGTTGCCGGTGCTCGGTGCCGGCCAGGAATGGAAGGCCATTCAGCGCCTGCAAGAAGTCGGCGTGCCGACCATGACCGCCGTGGCTTATGGCGAGAAGGGCAGCAACCCGGCGGACCAGCATTCGTTCATCGTCACCGAAGAGCTGGCGCCGACTGTCAGCCTTGAAGACTTCAGTATCGACTGGGTCAAGCGCCCGCCCGAGCCAAAACTCAAGCGCGCGCTGATCGCCGAAGTCGCGCGCATGACCGGCATGATGCACCGCGCCGGCGTCAACCATCGCGACTGCTACATCTGCCACTTTCTGCTGCACACCGACAAGCCGGTGACGGCCGACGATTTCAGGCTCTCGGTGATCGACCTGCACCGCGCCCAGACCCGTCCGACGATTACCCAGCGCTGGCGCAACAAGGACCTGGCGGCGCTGTATTTTTCGGCCCTGGACATCGGTCTGACCCGTCGCGACAAATTGCGTTTCCTCAAGGGGTATTTCCAGCAGCCCCTGCGCCAGATACTGGGTGAGGAAGCCGGGTTGCTCGCCTGGCTCGAAGGCAAGGCCAACAAACTCTACGACCGTAAACAGCGATACGGAGATGCGCTCTGATGGCGGGTTGGAAACTGGAGCCTGCGTACAGTGATCTTGCAGAAGATTTCGGCAGTCTTGAGGCTGTGTTTGCGCTTGAGGGCGAACGCCTGACGCGCGACCTGTTGTCCGAGGTCATTCGCGTCCAGCGCAATGGCGTCAACTATTACGTAAAACGCTACGTGGGTGCGGGCAAAGGTCTGCGCCGTTACCTGGGCAAGCCTCGGGTGAAAGCCGAGTGGCAGAACCTCAAGCGCTTCGCCAAGTGGGGCATTCCTACCGCCGAAGTGGTGGCCTGGGGCCTGGAGCGTCGCGGTGCGGCGTACGATCGCGGGGCGATGATCACTCGTGAGCTGCCGCATACCGAAGACTTGTCGGCCCTGGCCGAGCGGCATGATCCAAAGCTGGCGGACCACGCCTGGGTCGACAACGTCAGCCGGCAGCTGGCGGGTTATACCCGGACCATGCACGACCATCGTTTTACCCATAACGATTTGAAGTGGCGCAACCTGCTGATCGACGATGAGGCCCGACTGTTTTTGATCGACTGCCCCAATGGTGATTTCTGGCGCGGCTTCTGGCTCAAATACCGGATCACCAAGGACCTGGCCTGTCTGGACAAGGTCGCCAAGTATCACTTGTCGGCTACCCAGCGCCTGCGCTTTTACCTGCAATATCGCCAGCGTGATCGGCTGAATGCCGCCGACAAAAAACGGATCCGGCACGTGGTGAGATTTTTCGAGGGACGCGAATGACTGATTTCCTGGCGGCTGAAGACCGTGCGCTGCTTGAGCGTCACGGCCTCGGCACCTTCGACGCACTCTGGGCCAAGCAGCTCGACGCTGTGGACGAGCCCAATACCGCTCGCGGTGGCTGGAGCAGCGTGTTTCGGCTGGATCTGGAAGGCCATGGCTACTACCTGAAACGCCAGAGCAACTACCAGATGCGCACCTTGCATGCGCCCTTTGGCGAGCCGAGTTTTTCCCGTGAGTTTCGCAATATCAGTCGCTATGAAAAGTTCGGTATTCCAGCGCTGAAGGCGGCATTCTTCGGTGAGCGCAAGGTCAACGGCGAAGTCCGGGCGATTCTGCTGACCCGTGCCCTGGACGGTTGGGATGACCTGGATTCGCTGTTGCAGCGCTGGTCGGACCTGAGTTCGGCGCAGCATTCGGCCATTCTGCAGGCCTGTGGACAACTGGCTCGGTGCCTGCACGGCGCGCGTCAGGTTCACGGGTGCTTCTACCCCAAGCATATTTTTCTCCAGGCCACCCGCGACGGTTACCTGGCCCAGCTGATCGACCTGGAAAAGACCCGGCCGTTGCTGTTTGGTTTGCGCGACCGGGCCAAAGACCTGGAGCCGTTGCTGCGTCGGGCGCCTGAGTGGAGCGAAGCGCAGTTGCGCGAGCTGCTGGCCGCCTATCTGGATCAATCGCAAGACAGTTCGCTGATCGACAGCTGGCTGGCGCGGCTGACCGCGCGGCGCAGTCATAAGGAGGCGCGCTGATGCGTTTGTCCGAGCTGAAAAACGCTGGCCGCAGCCCGAGCCTGCCGCTGAACATTCCACTGGCCGATGCCGCCGGCCCTGCCGAGCTGCAGTTGCTGAGTCTGTTGCGGGTGTTGCCGGGGCAGCGTTATGTCGGTGCCGGTGTCTGGCGCGGGCGGCCGGTGCTGGCCAAGTTGTTGGTCGGCAGCAAAGCGGCGCGGCATTTTCAGCGTGAGCTGGATGGCGTGCGGTTGCTGGCGGCCCAGGGGTTGACCACGCCGTTGCTGCTGGCTGATGGCCTGAAGGACGGCGAGGGCGGTTGGCTGCTGTTTGATTTCCTTGAAGGCGCCGAAAGCCTTGGGGATGCCTGGAAGCAGGTCGAACATTTGCCGATGCTGGCGGATGAGCAATCGGCGGTATTGGCCGATGCGCTGGGTGCGATTGGTCAATTGCACCGCAAGGGCCTGTGGCAGGAAGACCTGCACCTGGACAACCTGCTGCGCCAGGGCGGTCGGCTGTATTTGATCGACGGTGCCGGGATCTGCGTGGAGACGGCTGGCAAGCCGCTCTCGCGGCAGAAAGTCCTGGAAAACCTCGGGGTGTTTTTTGCCCAGTTGCCCAAGTCGCTGGAACCCTGCACCGAAGAGTTGCTGGTGTACTACCTGCTGAGCAACGGCGAGCATGCCTTGCCCATGGAAGCGTTGCAGAAGCAGATCAGCAAGGTGCGCAGCTGGCGCCTGAAGGACTTCCTAATCAAGGTCGGCCGCGAATGCACGCTGTTCAGTGTCCAGCGCGGAGCGTTCGGCTTGCGGGCGATTCGCCGCGAGGAAGAAACGGCGATGCTGCCGGTGCTGGCGCAGGCCGATGCGTTGCTCGATCAGGGCCATCTGTACAAGACTGGCGGCGCCGCGAGCGTCGGCAAGGTCGAGGTGGCTGGTCGTACGCTGGTGATCAAGCGCTACAACATCAAAGGTTTTGCACACTGGCTCAAACGCTTCTGGCGTCCGAGCCGTGCCTGGCATTCCTGGCGTGAAGGCAATCGCCTGGCGTTTCTCGGCATCGCCACGCCCAAGCCGTTGGCGTTGCTGGAGACGCGTTTTCTCTGGTTGCGCGGTCGGGCTTATCTGGTGACCGAGTATTTGCCGGGGCCGGACATCATCGAGCGGTTTGCACCTTACGTTGAAAGTGGTGAGGCACCGGAAGCCGAATTGCTGGCGCTGGATCATTTGTTTGCCGAGCTGATTGGCGAGCGGATCAGTCACGGGGATTTCAAGGGACACAACCTGTTCTGGCAGCACGATCGCTGGGCGCTGATTGATCTGGATTCGATGTGTCAGCATGCCTCGCTCAACAGCTTCGCCCCGGCCTACGCGCGGGATCGGGCAAGGTTCATGCGTAACTGGCCTGAGAGCAGTGCGCTGTATCGGGTCATTGATCAGCGCGTTCCCAAAGATATCTCTAGCGCTGCCTGAATCGGACCTTCGGTCCTATCGCGAGCAAGCCCGCTCCCACAATAGTTCTCGGTCGCACACAAATTAAGTGTGCGACACCAAAACAATGTGGGAGCGGGCTTGCTCGCGAAGGGGCCAGACGAGTCACCCGAGATTAAGGGGGCACATTCTTGTGAATCGTCCTACACGATCCACAGACCCCATGAACTGTGCCCTGAATGGCCGCGATGCTAGTTTGCCTGACGTTCACGGAGGGCAGACTTTGACGATAAAAATGACGGTGTTACTGAGCACTTTTGCACTGGTTTTATCAGGCTGCGGGACCGCTGTTACGGTGCTGCAGGATGACGAGGATGCGGCTCGTAGCCTCAGGAAGCAAAAGACTTACTGTCAATCCATACCGCGTATCTACAGCGGCCTGGCCTACGACTTTTGCGTATTAAATGCAGCGCCTGATCCCACGGGTATTCTTTTACCGTTCGTGTTGGTGGATTTCACCCTGTCGGGTGTTTTCGATACCGTCCTCCTGCCCTATACGGTTTACCGACAAGCTACCGACGGCAATATGAGTATTTACTGGAGGTCAGGCCGCGGATGAGCGATGTCGCCTGCTTTCGCCCGGATCACTTTGCGGGGGCAATATGCGCTGGGTCATTCCCGCCATGTTTACGCTATAATCCCGCCCTTTAGCTGCCACTCGCCCTTTGCGAGGGCACATTAATCTTTGAGGCGCTTTGCGCCTGCATGCAGACTAAAGAGGCTAGACCCCTGTGGCATTGACGATTCTTGGCCTGTCCGGCGCCCTTAGCCATGATCCTTCCGCAGCGTTGTACATCGACGGCAAGCTGGTCGCGGCGGCTGAGGAAGAGCGCTTTGTGCGCGATAAACATGCAAAGAACCGCATGCCTTACGAGTCGGCGAAGTTCTGCCTCGAGCAGGCCGGCATCAAGCCATCCGACGTTGATGTGGTAGCGATTCCGTTCGCGCCGATAAGCCTGTTCGGCAAGGCTCGCTGGCATTACGCCAAGCGTTACTGGTACGCCCCGGACCGCGCGCTCGATGCGATCCTGATGGGTAACCGTCGCTACAAGCGCTATCGCAACAAGATTGTCTGGTGCCTCGAGCAATTGGGTTTCGATCCGAAGAAAATCAAGATCGAGCCGGTCGAGCATCACCTGGCTCACGCCTCCAGCGCTTATCACTGCTCCGGTTTCAAAGAGAAAACCGCGATCCTCGGGATCGACGGCAAGGGTGAGTACGCCACGACCTTTTTTGGTTACGGCGAAAACGGCAAGATCCACAAGATCAAGGAATTCTTCGATCCGGACTCCCTCGGCGGACTGTACGGCGCGATCACCGAGTTCCTCGGTTTCGAGATGCTCGACGGTGAGTTCAAGGTCATGGGCATGGCGCCGTATGGCGATGCCAGCAAATACGATTTCTCGCGCCTGGCTTCGTTCGAGAACGGCGAGCTGGTGATCAACACCGACTACGCCAACGTCATCGGCCTGCGTCGTTATAAAGAGAAGGGCAAAGGTTTCTACTTCTCGCCGAAGCTGATCGAGTGGCTGGGTCCCAAGCGCGAAGGCGACATCGCCGACGAGCCGTACATCCACTACGCCGCGAGCATGCAAGCGCTGTTCGAAAAGATCTCGCTGCAGATGATCGACCACTACCTGGGCGACGTGCTCAAGGAAACCGGCAAGCTGGCCTTCGCCGGTGGCTGTGCGTTGAACGTCAAGCTGAACCAGAAAATCATCGCCCGCGATGACGTCAAAGAACTGTTCGTGCAGCCTGCGTCCGGCGATGCCGGCACCGCGGTTGGCGCGGCGGCCTATGTGTCCCACGCCCGTGGTGTGCCGGTCGAGAAGATGGAACACGTCTACCTCGGTCCGTCGTACACCAACGAAGACGTCCTCGCTGCATGCGCCCGTCACCCGAGCAAGCCGGTATGGCGCAAGCTTGAGAACATGCCGGAGAACATCGCCAAGATTATGGTCGACGGCAACCCGGTGGCCTGGTTCCAGGGCCGCATGGAATTCGGTCCGCGCGCCTTGGGCGGTCGTTCGATCATTGGTTGCCCGAGTGCGACGGGCGTGGCTGACCGCATCAACCACCAGATCAAGTTCCGCGAGCGCTGGAGGCCTTTCTGCCCGTCGATGCTCGACACCGTTGCACCGCAAATGATCAAGGTCGATCATCCGGCGCCGTTCATGACCTTCACCTTTGAAGTGGCGGAGGAGTGGAAAACCCGCGTGCCGGAAGTCGTCCATGAAGACGGCACGTCCCGGGCCCAGGTGCTCAAGCGCGAATACAACCCGCGCTACTACGACATGATGAAGGCACTGGAAGTGCTGACCGGTAACGGCGTGTCGCTGAACACCTCGCTCAACCGTCGTGGCGAACCCATGATCTGCTCGCCGACGGATGCCCTGAACATGTTCTTCGGTTCCGATCTACAGTATCTGATCATGGAAGACATCCTGGTGGTCAAAGAGGGCGCGGACGCATATGACACGCTCGGCTGAACGCCATGTGCTGCAGTTCTGTCACGGCTATGACGGGCCGTTTCTGGACTGCGCCCGGCAGTACGCCAGCCTGTTCGCGGGGACCGGTTATCGAGTGACCACGGTGTTTCTGACCGGGGCTGCCGATGCCGAAGTCGCCGCGGGCTGTGCTTCCGATGAAGTGCTGTTCATGGAATACAGCTCCAAGGCCATTCGTGGCCTGAAGCTGGGCGCCATCGGCGATCTGCGCAAGATCGCCGCCTCGCGCAATTTCAGTTTTTGCATCGCTCACCGTTTCAAGCCTATTTATATCGCCTTGCTCGGCACGTCGTTGCCGGTGATTGGCGTGCATCACGCGTTTGACGATTACAAGCGCGGCACCCGCAAACTCTTCGCGAATATTTTCCGCAAGCGCCTGAGCCTGCTCGGGGTTTCCGATGCCGTGCGCGACGACATGCGCCATTGCCTGCCGAAGTGGCCGGCGGCGCGGATTCAGACCCTCTATAACCGTATCGATGTGCAGACCTTGCAGGACAGTCAGGTGTCGGTTCGGGAGGCCCGGGAAACCCTCGGTCTGGCGCCGGATGCCTGGGTTGTCGGCAATGTCGGACGGCTGCATCCGGACAAGGATCAGGCCACGCTGCTGCACGGTTTTGCCGCGGCTTTGCCGGGTTTACCGGCCAATAGCCAATTGGTGATTCTCGGTGCCGGTCGACTGGAGCAGGACCTCAAGGCCCTGGCCCGTGAGCTGGGTATCGGCGACCGCGTGCTGTTCCTCGGTCAGGTGCCTGAGGCTCGGCGTTATTTCCGGGCCTTCGATGTGTTTGCCCTGAGTTCCGATCACGAACCGTTCGGCATGGTGCTGCTGGAGGCCATGGCTGCTGGCGTGCCGTTGCTCGCCACGGCGTGTGGCGGGGCGAAGGAAGTGGTCGAGGGCGTCGGTATTCTGTTCCCGCTGGGCGATGCTGAACACTTGGCTCAAGGGCTGCAACATCTGGCCGCGATGGACGAGCAGCAACGTCACCAGTGCGCCGAGCTGATGCTCGATCGCTTGCGTGAGCGCTTCTCCGACCGCGCGGTGCGCGATGCTTTCTGGCGTTTGCCGCACGTTACCGAACTGGCGCCGAGGGGCTGATGCTCAACCGATTTCAAGGCTGGCGCGAACGTGGCTGGGCGGTAGTCGACGCCTCGACATATGCCGAGGCCTGGCAACGTTACGGCGGCAGCGTCGCCACTCATCCCATGGTGGTCGAGCGGCTGGCGCAGTTGGCCGACATTCCCGTGCGCTACCTGGCCTGGGAGCAAAACGGTGAAGTCAAAGCCGCGATCCCGACCTGGGGCCGCGACCTCGCGTTGTCCAAGGACGTGCTCAAGCGCTGCGGTAAGAAAGGCTTGTTCGACCTCGGTAATGCCGAGTTCATCCTGCCGGCCGCTGTCGATGCACAAGCGCCGCTGCGTCATCGCGGACGCTACCTGTCGGCGCTGAATGAGGGCCGCTTTACCGGTATCAAGTTGCAGGCTGAACAGCTGGCGATGGCCCGCACTCCCGAAGAACTGTCGAAGAAGTTTCGCTACAACCAGCGTCGTGAATTGCGATTGCTGGAAGAAGCGGGCGGAGTGGTCCGGCCGGTCGCCGAGTTTTCCAGCAGTGAACTGGCGGCGATCTATTGCGACCTGTTCCAGCGTCGCTGGGGCTTCCCGGCGACGGGGGCCGAGCGCATGGCTGAGGTCATCGAGTTGCTGCGTGATTTGCTGATCGGCTCGGTGATTTTTCTCAACGATGCGCCGATAGCGATTCAACTGGTCTACCGTGTCGAGACACCGCAGTGGATCAGCGTCGAGTACATCAATGGCGGCGTCGATCCTGAAACCCGCGAATTCAGTCCGGGCAGCGTGCTGAGCTTTCTCAATACGCAAAGCGCCTGGGAGCATGCCCGGGCGTTGGACAAACCGTTGCGCTTTTCTTTCGGTCGCGCCGATCGTGAATACAAGGATCGCTGGTGCAATCCTGTGCCGGTGTTCACCGTATGAGTCAGCCCATGAACCGCAAACAGCAATTGCTCAAGCGCCATCGGCGCAACAAACGCATTGGTCTGCTCATCGCGCTGGTGCTATTGATTGCCATGGGTGTGCTGGTGACCTGGTGGCTGCCGTTGGTGCTCGCGGTTCTGGGCTGGATTGCCCACGAGGCCTGGTTCGCCGACCACCTGTTTTATTCGCCAAAAGACGACTACCAGTACAGCTTTCCACCGTACACCCAGCAGCCCAAGGTTCACCTTGACGGTGAGCGTTTGCGCCTGGACGACGGCGTCATGCTGGTTGACGACGCCACCCTGGTGTTGGCGCTGCGGATTAAAAGCACCTGGCTGGGACGCTTCATCGATCCTGTGGTCGAGTTGTCGGGGGGGGATAACCCGGACCGACAAACCTTCGAGCGTGGTGTGAACGGCCTGCGTTACCTCAACCTCAGTGGTCAGGCGCAGGTTCTGTCGCAAGGTGAGTTACGCCTGCGTGGGCGTTTCTGCCGACTGCTGGGTGAGCCGGTGCTCAGGGCGTTCGAGCATCCGGATTACAGTCGTCAGCGGGTGATGGTGATCGCGCCCCACGCCGACGATGCCGAGTTGGCCGCATTCGGTTTGTACAGCAGCGCCAGCCAAAGCTGGATCGTGACCTTGACCGCCGGTGAAGTCGAGGCCGGGCACTATCAGCAAATGGGGCTCAATGGCGTCGAAGCGTCCCGGTTGAAAGGCTCGCTTCGCGCCTGGGACAGTCTCAGCGTCCCGCTGTGGGGCGGCGTACCTCAGGAGCGTTGTATTCAGTTGGGGTATTTCTGCCTGCAATTGTCCGCCATGCAAAGCGCGCCGGCCGAGGCCGTGGTGTCCCGTGAGGCGCAGCTTGGTGATACCCGATATTTTCGACGGTTCAATCCGTTTGCCCTGGGCAGTGACGTCGATGGCATACCGTCCTGGAACAATCTGCTGGCCGACCTGAGTGAGTTGATCGAGCGTATCCAGCCCCAGGTCATCGTTTTGCCACATCCGCGTTTCGACCCGCACCCAGACCATCTATGCTCACAGCAAGCGGTGATGCAGGCACTGAGCGGTACAGCCTGGCAGCCCGAAACCTTGTTGCATTACGCCAATCATCTACACGACAACGATCGCTGGCCTATGGGTGATGCCGGTACCGGTGTAACACTGCCGCCACAGATCAATAATCACGAGCCGTTACGTCCTTGGGCTCTTTCTCTGTCGGCCGAAAAGCAGTGGCACAAGGCTATGTCGTTGGGCATGATGCACGACCTTCAGCCCCGACTTCCCCTCAAGCGTCTAATTCGCCGGGCGATCCAACGTTGTCTGGCGGCCCGACACTGGCCAGCTTTCGGCGAAAACGAATTCTTCCGTAAAACGGTGCGACGCCACGAATTATTCTGGGTCCAAGAGCTGTCTGGAAAGAGAGAGACCAATTGAAAGTTCTGTTTCTGGTGCAGAAAGAGCAGCGAGCGATCCTTGATCGACTGTATGACGGTATCGCCGAGCACTGCGACTGCGACAAGCGCGAGCTGACCAGCGCGGAGCAGGACGACTTGCGTGGATACTTTCGCAAGCATGTCGATGTGACCCGCTACGACCGGATTGTTTTTTTCCTGCGCTTCAAAAAAGAAATCAGACAGGTGAGGTTCATCCAAACCCTGCCCAATCTGGTTATTCTGGAACACGATGCGTACCAGAATTACATCCCGTGCAAGTACACCGGAAAGTTCAGCGCCCATTACCGCAAGCTGCCTTGGGCACGGGTGATCAGCTCGGGCTTCATGGTCGCCGCTCGCTTGCGCGAGGAAGGTTTCGATGCTGTGTTCGTTCCCAAGGGATACGACCAGTCGCTGCTGCAAGACCAAGGTCGTGAGCGAGATATCGAACTGGCCTTTGTCGGCAGTACCAACAGCGTCGCCTATAGCGGCCGCAAAGCACTGCTCGATGAGTTGGCGCACGTCGAACCTCTAGTGGTGACGCGTACCAAGTCGGGTGAGGAATACTGCGATACGCTTAACCGTATTCGCTACTTCGTCAGTGCCGACGTCGGTATGGGCGAATTCATGATCAAGAATTTCGAGGCCATGGCGTGTGGTTGTGTGCTCCTGGCTTATGATCAGGGCGCGGCTGAAAGCAGCGCGCTGGGTTTGCACGATATGCACAACGTTGTTTTCTATCAAAGTATCCCGCAGCTTCAGGAAAAGCTCGCGAGGCTACGGGCTGACCCGGAGCTGGCGCAGCGTATCGCTCGCAATGGTCGCGAACTGGTGGTCGGCCAGTTCAGCTTTGCGCGTATCGGCAAGCGTATCGTCGAGGAACTCGAACCAGCATTGCGTCCTCACGCGCCGTTGAGTCTGCTGGAAAAAGTGCGTCTGAAACTGGGCGTTTGACAAGGGTTTCTGTGACGCTGGAAGGAGATGTCGTTCGGCATGCCGGTTTGGGCCTCTACGTACAGCTGTCGATTGAGCATCAGCGCAAGGCGCGCAGTCGACGCGAACACATCAAGTTTGCATTGTCTCTAATGCCGGGAGTCTGCATTGGCTGTTTTATCCAATAGGTGCGCCGCAGCGTACCTGCATAGTTCCATGCGTTGGCTTGTTGCCTTATGAGTATCCTGAACGTTATGTGGTCCGGTGGTGCGCCGTTCGCATCGATTCACAAGGTTCATCAGCAAATACTGTCGCAGGTCGGCGCCACCGCATCGGCCAAGACCTGGTTGCTTCAGGGCTGCGCGTCAGGGTCTGGAGTGAATGTTGGCGAAACCCGGGAATGGCAACTGTCCTCTGCCCGTTTGAAAGGGCAGCATTTTTGGCGGCTGATGAGGCCGTGGATGCAGGCCTCTTTCAAGAGAGCCCTCAAGCAAAGTGGGGCACACCTTTTGCTGCTCGATGGCTTGGGAGTAGCTCGCGCACTTTTACCCCTTCTCAAAACATTGCCAAACATCCGCGCGGTGGTGATTGTTCATGGTTCCACGCGAGTTCGTGCGGCAGATCGAGCCCTCTTCCACCAGCTCTCGCCGTCCCAACTGACATTGGTCGCAGTGTCGAACACCTTGGCGGCCTCGCTGGGCCGAGATCTTCAAATGCCGGTCATGACACTGCGTAGTGCGTTCGACCCTGTCGCGTTTCGCTCCGCGGTACTCCCTCGCGAGGAGGCCCGCGCCCGGTTGGGGTTGCCCCTGGGCGACACGCCTGTGCTCGGTGCGGTGGGGCGATTGGTGGAGGATAAGGGGTTTGCCTGTCTGATCGAGGCCTTTGCTTCTGCATCGAAGCAGTGGCCCGATCTGCGATTGGTGATTGTCGGTGAAGGGTCTTCCAGAGAAGCGTTGCAAGCACGCATTGATCACCTGGGGTTGCGCGCGAGTGTCTCCTTGCCCGGCCATCTGAATGATGCCGCGCGGCTTTACAGGGCATTCGACTGGGTCGCTATTCCTTCACTGGACGAGGGTCTTGGACTGATTATGCAAGAGGCGGTGATGGCGGGTGTTCCAGTCATTGCCAGCGAGCTGCCAGTGTTTCGCGAGCAGTTGGCCGACACGGGTTGGTATGCCCCCATAGAGGATGTCAGCGCCTGGAGCGATGTTATTGTGCGAGCGTCCAGCGTCTCTGCGAAAGAAATCGCGGCAGGCCAATATCAGGAGCTGGCCCCTGACCAGGCCTGGCTGAACTTCAGTCAGACGGCCCGTGCATTGCTTTCATGATGGCAGAACAGCTTGCTCGAGTGCCTGCATTGGAAAGCTGTCGTTCAGGTTCTCGCGCGCAATATAGCGAGCGAAATGCTGCAGGTTGCGCTTGATCAGATGCTTGGGCAGTGGCGCCCGCAAGAAACGCATATCCGCCACATCGATCAGGCCCATCCGGTTGTCCGGCGTGACCACAATGTTGCCTAGGTGCAGTGAGCGAAAGTAGATCCCCGACATATGAAGGCTACGTATCAGCCCCGCCAGAGCTGGCAGTGTCTGCTGCCAGTCGAACCCTTCCTTGCTGGCGATCTGGCGCAGGGTTTCTCCCGGCAGGGGCTGGTAAAGCACCGCCGTCATGCCTGGGGTTTGCAGCCGATAGAAGTGCAGGACCTGAAGGGTGGGTACGCCAAGCTTGTGCAGTTCGGCGGCATTGTCGATGAAGCGTTTCGAGTACGGACGAAACAGCGCGGAAGATAAAATACGCTTGCGACGAAACAGTTTCAGGATATTCCCATCCTGCAACAGGTAAACTTTCGGGCCGTAGCTGTCGGCCTCCAGTACTCTGGCGGCTTCAATCATTTGATTTAAAGCGTCTTGCGGAAGCCGGGAGCATTGCATCATAGAAAGCCTTGTTGGAATAGCGGGGCACTGTGGCGGGCAATGATGCCGAAAAGTTTCGGTTTTAACCATGCCGGGTTAGGCAGGGTGGGCTGTCTAAGGAGCAATTTGATGCAAGAAACACGTTGGGTGCAAGCATGGATGACGTCAGGTCTGTTGTGGTTTCTGCTGGCTATCGCCGTTGCGCCTACCAACAAACTTTATCAGCAAGGGCTGGTCGCACTGCTATGGCTGCCGGCCATGGTGTTCAGCTGGTCAGCGCGGGCCCGGATCAGAGAACTCCTGTATGAGCAGCGCTGGGTCTACCTGCCGATGCTCGGTCTGCTGGTCTGGTCATTGATTAGTCTCTCTTGGACGAACGTCGATGATCCGGGTCGCGAAGCCAAGCGTTTGTTGTACATTGTTGTATTCCTGCTTTTTTTTCCGGTTTTTGCCAATACCCGGCCCGAGCGAGTCATTCGTATCATGCAATGGGGCGGTATTGGGCTTGCATTGACTGCGTTGGCTGCCACCATCAAATTTTATGGGGTCAATGGCAACGTCTGGTACGCGCGCGTTGAAGGATTGGGCGAGTTGTCTCACCCGATTCTGGGGGGCTACGTTATTGGGTTGGCGGCCGTGTGGCTTGTTCATTGGGTACCGCGCACGCTCTGGATGCAGGCGGCCTGGGTCGTAGCGCTGGGTTTTCTTGGCGTGTTTGTCGTGCTTAGCCAGAGTCGTGGTGCTGCCTTGGCGTTGTTCCTGACGTTACTCGTCATGCCGATCTGGTGCCGCGATCGACGCAGCCGCGTCGTTGCGGTATCTGCGTTGACAGTGGCGATGCTGGCTTTCTGGTTCTTGGAACCTTTGGTCATGGCTCGCGGTGTTTCCTATCGTCCGCAAATCCTGATGGCAAGCTTGCAAATGATTGCCGAGCACCCATGGCGCGGTCTGGGCCTTGGCGGCAACTATAAAGTGCTCGCCGACGGCTTGTCCTTTGACCATGCCCATAACCTCTTCACTCATGTCACCATCGAACTGGGTCTGCCGGGGCTGTTGTTGTGGTGCTCGGTCTGGCTTGCAGTTTTACGCGAGGCGTGGAAAGCCCGGGAAACGCTATATGGTCAAGGCATTATCGGCATATGGGTATTTTCATCCCTGGCCATGCAATTCGATGCCGCCAGTCTGACTGGAACGCCAAGGGCCGAGTGGTTCATCAGTTGGTTGCCCGTTGGCCTGGCCAGTGTGTTGGTATGGGCGCGGGTCAATTCCGGCGATTGTGATAAAATTTCGCGTTCTTCCTAACGAGTGAGCTCTACGATGAGTGACGCACCGCCCAAAGCGGGACAGGATTCCAGCCTGATAATCTATTTGCGGCTGTTGGGTTATGTAAAACCCTATATCGGCCTATTCCTGGTGAGTATCGTCGGCTTCGTGATCTTTGCCTCGACGCAGCCCATGCTCGCGGGGATTCTCAAATATTTCGTCGATGGCTTGAGCAACCCCGAAGCGGTGCTCTTCCCGACTGTTCCCTATCTGCAAGACTTGCAGTTGCTGATGGCCGTGCCGCTGCTGATCATCCTGATCGCCGCCTGGCAAGGCCTGGGGTCTTTCCTGGGTAACTATTACCTGGCCAAAGTCTCCCTTGGGCTGGTCCACGACTTGCGTGTCGAACTGTTCAACAAGTTGCTGGTATTGCCCAACCGTTATTTCGACACCCATAACTCCGGGCACCTGATTTCGCGCATCACCTTCAACGTGACCATGGTCACCGGTGCTGCCACGGACGCCATCAAAGTGGTCATTCGTGAAGGCCTGACCGTGGTGTTCCTGTTTGCTTACCTGTTGTGGATGAACTGGAAACTGACCCTGGTTATGTTGGCGATCCTGCCAATCATCGCGATCATGGTGAGCAGCACCAGCAAAAAATTCCGCAAGCAGAGCAAGAAAATCCAGGTGGCGATGGGCGACGTGACTCACGTGGCCTCCGAAACCATCCAGGGCTATCGCGTGGTGCGCAGCTTCGGCGGCGAGAGCTATGAAGAGCGTCGTTTCGCCGAAGCCAGCCAAGGCAACACCGACAAGCAACTGCGCATGACCAAGACCGGTGCGGTCTACACGCCCATGCTGCAGTTGGTGATCTACACCGCCATGGCGGTGCTGATGTTCCTGGTGCTGTTCCTGCGCGGCGATGCCACCGCCGGTGACCTGGTGGCCTACATCACCGCGGCGGGCCTGTTGCCCAAGCCGATTCGGCAGCTGTCGGAAGTCAGCTCGACAATCCAGAAAGGCGTTGCCGGTGCCGAGAGCATTTTCGAGCAACTGGACGTCGAGCCAGAGATTGACCACGGTACCGTCGAGCGCGATCGCGTCAGCGGCCACCTGGAAGTGCGCAACCTGAGCTTCACCTATCCAGGGACCGAGCGTGAAGTGCTGAAGAACATCAGCTTCACGGCGGCGCCGGGGCAAATGATCGCCCTGGTCGGTCGCTCGGGTAGCGGCAAGTCGACCCTGGCCAGCCTGATTCCGCGTTTCTATCACCACGAAACCGGCGAAATCATGCTCGATGACGTGGAAATCGAAGACTATCGTCTGCGCAATCTGCGTCGGCACGTGGCGCAGGTGACGCAGCATGTGACCCTGTTCAACGACACCATCGCCAACAACATTGCCTATGGTGACTTGGCCGGCGCACCGCGTGCCGACATTGAAAAGGCCGCGACGGATGCTTACGCGATGGATTTCATCTCGGAAATGCCGCAGGGCCTGGACACCCAGGTCGGGGAAAACGGCGTGTTGCTGTCCGGTGGCCAGCGTCAGCGCCTGGCGATTGCCCGGGCCTTGTTGAAGAACGCACCGTTGCTGATTCTCGACGAGGCTACGTCGGCGCTCGATACCGAGTCCGAGCGGCACATTCAGGCGGCACTGGATCAGGTCATGAAAGGTCGCACCACCCTGGTGATTGCTCACCGGTTGTCGACCATCGAGAAGGCCGATCTGATCCTGGTCATGGACCATGGCGAAATCGTCGAGCGCGGCACCCACGCTCAACTGTTGGCGCAAAACGGCTACTACTCGCGCTTGCATGCGATGGGCCTGGACGAGCCGGTTACTGCGGGTATCGCCTGACCCCCGCTGGCCGCCACCGAGGGGTGGCGGCCGCAAAAAATCCTCTCATTGATGCCATGCGCAAGCCCACGCCAACCCTGTGTTAATATCGCGCCCCTGTTCATTTTGTATGTGGGTTGCTCCATGAAGTTGTCCATGCCGCGATTCGATCAAGCCCCTGTCTTGGTGGTCGGCGATGTCATGCTCGACCGTTACTGGCATGGTGGTACCTCACGGATTTCCCCTGAGGCGCCGGTACCGGTAGTCAAGGTCGAGCAAATCGAGGACCGCCCGGGCGGTGCCGCCAACGTTGCGTTGAACATTGCCGCCCTCGGCGCACCGGCCTCGCTGGTCGGCGTAACCGGCGACGATGAAGCTGCCGACAGCCTGGCCAATAGCCTCAAGGGCGCTGGCGTACGCGCGTTGTTCCAACGCATCGCGCACCAGCCGACCATCGTCAAGCTGCGGGTCATGAGCCGTCACCAGCAACTGCTGCGTATCGACTTCGAAGAACCTTTCGCCACCGACGCGTTGGCGTTGGGCGAGCAAGTCGACGAGTTGCTCGAAGGCATCAAAGTGCTGGTGCTGTCCGATTACGGCAAAGGCGCGCTGAAAAACCATCAGGTGCTGATTCAGGCGGCCCGTGCCCGCGGTATTCCGGTGCTGGCCGATCCCAAGGGCAAGGACTTCTCGATCTATCGTGGTGCGAGCCTGATCACCCCGAACCTCAGCGAATTCGAAACCATCGTCGGCGGTTGCGCGGATGAGCACGAGCTGGTGAGCAAGGGCGCGCAGTTGATGCACGACCTCGACCTCGGCGCATTGCTGGTGACCCGCGGCGAACACGGCATGACCCTGTTGCGTCCGGATCATCCGGCGCTGCACCTGCCGGCCCGTGCCCGTGAAGTGTTCGATGTGACCGGTGCCGGCGACACGGTGATTTCCACCCTGGCGGCCGCGATTGCCGCTGGCGAAGAACTGCCTCACGCGGTGGCCTTGGCCAACTTGGCGGCGGGCATTGTGGTCGGCAAACTCGGTACGGCGGCCATCAGCGCGCCGGAACTGCGTCGCGCCATTCAGCGTGAGGAAGGTTCGGAGCGTGGTGTGCTGGGCCTTGAGCAGTTGTTGCTGGCGGTCGACGATGCGCGTGCGCACAACGAGAAGATCGTCTTCACCAACGGCTGTTTCGACATTTTGCACGCCGGCCACGTGACCTACCTTGAGCAGGCGCGAGCCCAGGGCGATCGCTTGATCGTTGCGGTCAACGACGATGCGTCGGTCAGCCGCCTGAAAGGGCCGGGTCGTCCTATCAACAGCGTCGACCGTCGCATGGCCGTACTGGCAGGTTTAGGCGCCGTGGATTGGGTGATCAGCTTCGCTGAAGGCACCCCGGAAAACCTGCTGCGCGAGGTCAAGCCGGATGTGCTGGTCAAGGGTGGGGACTACGGAATCGAGCAGGTCGTCGGCGCGGACATCGTGACCGCTTACGGCGGAACTGTGAAAGTGCTGGGGCTGGTAGCTAACAGCTCGACCACTGCGATTGTCGAGAAGATCCGCAAGTCCGAGTGAAGTCATAAAAGATCGCAGCCTCGTTTCACTCGACAGCTCCTACGGGAATCGCATTTCAATGTAGGAGCTGTCGAGTGAAACGAGGCTGCGATCTTTTGCTTTTAAGAGCTAACTTTCTTACGCGGTACGATTCTCTTCAGCAATTGCTTCGCCTTCCCACGCAACCGCGCCAAACCTGAATCCTTCCCCGGCGGGCTCAAGCCCTGCTGCCGCACCCAATCCTTCCAGCGAATTCGCTCATCCTTCACCAGCCAGCCTTCCTGCTGGGCAAAACTCTCTGCCAGGTACAACCCGCGAGTACTCGCCGGGTACAGCTGATCCTTTTTCAAGGTATAGAGCTCGGCCATCGGCTGGCCGTCCTGCAATGGCATCAGATACAAATCGGGACGTTTTCGATCAAGACGGGCCACCAGTTGATCGCCTTCCAGTCGTTCGTCGACATGGAACAGGCTCAGGGATTTGGCCTCCTTGGGCACGTCCAGGCGCAAGTCATAGATCAATTGCAGCGAGGCCGTCGGCAAATGCACGTAAGCCCGCGGGCGTTCGATCAACTGCATCTTGGCGCAACGCACCGGTCGCGCCGAACCGGACAGCGGCGTCAGGCGAAACGGCAGGGCTTCGCGATAATGCAGCGCGGACGAGTAGGGCGCCGGCAGCCAGGTGTCGTTGAAACGCCCGCCGAGCCAGCCTTCCGGGGTTTCCAGCAGGCACTCTTCGGCAATTTCCTGAATCGCCGTGTGCAGTGGCAGGTTCAGCTCATGGGCGGGCACGTAGCCGGAGATCAGCTTGAGCACCACGTCGCCACGGTCTTGCCGACGTTGACGCACCAACACCCAGTAATCGCGATTCTGCCAATGCAGGGTCAGGCGCACCGAAACCCCGAGGTTGGCCAGCTCCAGCGAAAACCGCTGAGTGTCGGCGACCGTCACCGGGCGGCGACGTTGCAACGTCTGGGAGAAATTGAGCGGCATCCCGACGCTTTGATAACTCAGGCCTTCGGGAGTCGCTTCGACGAATAACGGCAGGGTCTTGAAGTTGCTCGGGTTCTTTCTTATGAGCGTACGCGGCATGTCGGCTCCTGCTTAAGGCCGCGTGGGCGGCATCAGTTTCTACGTAGGACCTGGGCAACGGTCGCGACGTTATGGGCGAGGTGCAGCGGATTAATGGTCCCGACAATAGCACTGGCAACGCCCGGATGTTCAAACAACAACTCGAAGCTGGCGCGAACAGGGTCCACGCCCGGGCTCAGGCAAACATGACCGCTGGCGAGGGCTTTTTTGACCAGAATGGCTTTGCCGTGGGCAGCAGCATAGTCAATGACCGGCTTCTCGTTCTGCTCGTTCAGATTGTAGGTGACCATCGCGCAATCACCTTGTTCCAGAGCCTTCAAGCCGCCTTCGACGGTTTTGCCGGAAAAACCGAAGCCGCGAATCTTGCCTTCGCTCTTCAACGCCGCGAGGGTTGCATAGACTTCGCTGTCGTTGAGGATCGCCAGGTCGTTGCCATCGGAGTGCACCAGCACCAGGTCGATAAAATCCGTTTCCAGACGTTGGAGGCTGCGCTCGACCGAGAGCCGGGTATGAGCGGCGCTGAAGTCGTGGCTCGACTGGCCGTCGGCAAACTCTTCGCCGACCTTGCTGACGATCACCCAATCCTCGCGCTGCCCACGCAGCAACGGACCGAGGCGTTCTTCGCTGCGGCCATAGGCCGGGGCAGTGTCGATCAGGTTGATGCCCAGGTCGCGCGCTAGTTTGAGCAGCATGCGCGCTTCGTCATCGTCAGGGATCTGAAAGCCGTTGGGGTACTTCACGCCTTGGTCGCGACCGAGTTTTACCGTGCCCAGACCCAGTGGCGAAACCAGCAGGCCGGTGCTGCCCAAAGGGCGATGCAGGTCGTGCAAGGTCGGTTGGCTCATGGCAGCAGTTGCTCCCAGGCAGGGACGCCCATCGGCGGTTTTGGTAGCTCGGGTAGTGGCGCCGGATGGCTTGGCTGGATGCCGTCGCGCTGCAGGGAGGCGATGACGCGATCAGCAAAGTCCGGAGCCAGCGCCAGTTTGGTTGGCCAACCGACCAGCAGCCGGCCTTCTTCGGCAAGGAATGCATTGTCAGGACGGGTCAGTCCCGATTGCAGTGGCTCGGCGCGATCCACTCGAAGGGTGGCCCATTGCGCTGTGCTCAGGTCGATCCATGGCAGCAACTGGCCGAGTTCTTTCTGCGCGGTGGCAATTTGCTCGGCGGGTTCGCGGGCGACACCTTCGGCTTCGGCGATATCACCGCCCAGATACCAGACCCATTGACCATCGGCGGCCGGATGGGTGGTCACGGTCATGCGCGGCTTGGTGCCGCCGCCCAGGCAGTGGGCATACAGTGGTTTGAGACCCGGACCTTTGGCGATGATCATGTGCAACGGCCGGCGTTGCATGGCGGGCTGACTCAGCCCCAGTGCTTCGAGCAATGCCGCCGTACCGGCCCCGGCGCTGAGGACAATGCGTTGGGCGTGAATCTCGCGCTCGTCAACCTTCAGGCCGACCAGTTTTCCACCTTCCAGCAGCGGTTCGATGTTCTGACCGGCGAGCAGGCCATCACCCGCCAGATCGGCCAGGCGCTGGATCAGGCTCGGAACGTCGATCACCAGTTCCGCCAATCGGTAGACCTTGCCCTTGAAGCGCTTGTCTTGCAGGGCGGGCGGCAGTTGTTCGCCCTTGACCTGATCGACACGGCCGCGCACCGCTTTACTGGCGAAGAAACTGGTGAGATTGCCGGCGATTGTGCCGGGGGACCAGAGGTAATGGGCTTCGGACAGCAGGCGCACACCGGTCAGATCCAGTTCGCCGTCACCGGCCAGGGCTTCACGCCAGCGCCGAGGCATGTCGGCGATGGCTTCCGAGGCACCGGTCAGGGCGCCATGCAATGCGTACTTGGCGCCGCCATGGATGATGCCTTGGGATTTCACGCTTTGCCCGCCACCGAGGCTGGCGCTTTCCACCAGCACGGTCGAAAAACCCTGGCGGCGCAGGCGCGCATTCAGCCAGAGGCCGGCGACACCAGCGCCGACAATCAGAACGTCGGTGGAAATAACGGATGGCATGCAGCGACCTCAGTGTTCAAGACGAGGGCGCAGTATACAGACTCGTGGATCGCAGCTAAGACGTTCGTCAATGCCCCGCGGTCTTGGAGAAGAGCTGAATGACGACAACACCCAGCACAATGAGAGCCATCCCCAGCATCGCCGGCACATCCAGTTTCTGCCCGTAGATAAACAGCGCCGCGACGCTGACCATCACGATCCCCATGCCAGCCCACACCGCGTAAGCCACGCCCACCGGAACGCTGCGCACCACCAGCGTGAGCATCCAGAAGGCAATGCCGTAGCCGACAATAACCAGAATCAGCGGCAGTGGCGTGCTGAAACCTTTGACCGCTTTCATCGAAACGGTGGCGATCACTTCGGCGCAGATGGCAATGGCCAGGTAGTAGTAAGCGGTCATGGGTGCATCCTCGTGTGAAGTGTTGCTTTCTGAGGTCGGCATTTTAGCGATTCTCCAGATGCGGTAAAGTCATTACCTATCTGTTCTGAAGATGGGTTGGGCCATGAACACGCAATGGAATCTGGAGCAGCTGCGGCTGTTTGTCAGCGTAGCGGAGCAGCTTTCGTTTTCTGCGGTGGCGCGGGATCAGCGCAAGGCGCAGTCGGCGGTCAGCAGTTCGATTGCGCTGCTGGAAGAGGACCTGGGCGTCAGCCTGTTCGACCGCAGCAGCGGCCGCCAGCCGAAACTCACCGAGGCCGGTAACGCATTGCTGGATGAGGCACGGGAAGTGCTGCGCCAATGCGAACGCCTTAACGGTCGGGCGCTGGCAATGATGCGCGGCCAGGAGGCGCGTTTGCGTGTGGCTCAGGATGAGGCGATGCCCTATCAGCCGATCATCGAAAGCTTCGAAGCCCTGGCTCAACAATTTCCCAGCCTTGAAGTGCAGCTGACCAGCGCCGCCCAAGGCGATGTGGCGCGCAAATTGGTGGAGCGTCGGGCCGATCTGGGGTTGCTGTTTTATCACGACCAGATTCCCGAAGCGCTTGAGCGGCGGGTGTTGGGCAGCGTCGAAATGGTCACGGTGTGTGGCGTCGGCCATCCCCTGGCGCAACAGGCTCAGGTCGATTGTCAGCAACTGGCGCAGCATCGACAGTTGTTGATGTCCACACAGTCGAGTGTCTATCCCGGGAGCGAACCCGCCAGCCCGCAGGTCTGGCGGGCCGACAGCTTTTACGTGATGGCTGAATGGCTGGTGCGCGGCCTCGGTTGGGCCTGGCTGCCGCGCCACGTGGTGCAGTACCCGGCGTATCAGGATCTGATGGTCGAACTGGTCAGTGAATGGACCCCGCCAGCGCTGGTGGTGGAGCTGGTTTGGCGCCGTGATGAGCCTCTGGGGCCGGCGGCTCGTTGGCTGGCGGAACGTTTTGCCGTGCACTTGCAGACGATCGGTGAAAAAAGCCGATAAACTCCGCCGCCATGAATAGAACTCTCTACACCGCGCTGTTTTACCTGGGGCTGCCACTGGTAGCGATTCGGCTTTGGCTGCGGGCGCGCAAGGCGCCCGCGTACGCCAAGCGCATTGGCGAACGTTTCTCCCTCGGGTTCCCGGCGATGAAAACGGGCGGCATCTGGGTACACGCGGTGTCGGTGGGCGAAAGCATTGCCGCGGCGCCGATGATTCGCGCTTTGCTGCAACGTTATCCACAGCTGCCCATTACCGTGACCTGCATGACCCCGACCGGGTCGGAGCGCATCCAGGCGCTGTTCGCCAATGAGTCGCGCATCCAGCACTGCTATTTGCCTTACGACTTGCCTTGCGCAGCGAAGCGATTCCTTGATCGGGTCCAGCCGAAACTGGCGGTGATCATGGAAACCGAGCTCTGGCCGAACCATATCCATCAGTGCGCCAGGCGCGGGATTCCCGTGGCCCTGGCCAACGCTCGATTGTCCGAACGTTCGGCCAAGGGCTATGGCCGCTTCGGCAAACTGACCCAGCCGATGCTCGCCGAGATGAGCCTGTTCGCGGTGCAGACCGAGGCCGAGGCCCAGCGCTTCCGCGATTTGGGTGCGCGTTCGCAAACCGTGGAAGTGACCGGCTCGATCAAGTTTGATCTGACCATCGACCCGGCACTGCTTCAGCGTGCCGCCGAGTTGCGTGCGCAATGGCAGGCGCAGGAGCGCCCGGTGTGGATCGCCGCGAGTACTCACGAAGGTGAAGACGAAGTGGTGCTGGCGGCTCATCGTCAGTTGCTGGCCAATCATCCCGATGCGTTGCTGATTCTGGTGCCGCGCCATCCGGAGCGTTTCAACCCGGTGTTCGAGTTGTGTCGGCAGCAGGGTTTCGCCACGGTCCGTCGTTCCACTGGCGAACCCGTCACCGCCGGTACGTCGGTGCTGCTGGGGGACACCATGGGAGAGTTGCTGTTTCTGTATGCCTTGGCCGACAGCGCTTTTGTCGGCGGCAGTCTGGTGCCGAACGGCGGGCACAACCTGCTGGAACCGGCAGCGCTGGCCAAACCGGTGTTGAGCGGGCCGCACCTGTTCAATTTCCTCGAAATCGCCGCGCAATTGCGCAGTGCCGGGGCGTTGCAGGAAGTGGAGGATGCCGAAGGTCTGGCGCTGGCGGTGCAGCGACTGTTCGAGTTGCCACGGGATGCGCAGCGGATGGCGGAGGCGGGGTTGAAAGTGATGCGCACCAATCAGGGCGCGTTGCAGCGGTTGCTGGATGGGTTGGACAGGTTGATTCAGCGCTAACCTGTAGGAGCACGGCTTGCCGGCGATGGCGATTTCAAGGACGCCATCCCCGGCAAGCCGTGCTCCTACAGATTTTTTGCGATCAAGGTCTGGCTTTGAGCTGCTCCGCCGCAGCCTTCGCCAGATCCGGCGGCAGGAAGTCTTTATCCGGGTTGTAATCAGCCTTGAGGTAACGCGCCAGATCCTGCAAGTCCCCTGGGTTCAACGTGCCCGCGGCCTGTTTCAAGCGCAGGTTGTCGAGGATGTAGTCGTAGCGCGTGTTGTTGTAGTCGCGCACCGAGGTGTACAGCGAACGCTGCGCATCCAGCACATCGACGATGTTTCGCGTGCCCACCTGATAACCGATTTCGGTCGCTTCCACCGCGCTCTGGTTGGAGATGATCGACTGCTTGCGGGCTTGCACCTGCTCGACGTCGGTGTTCACCGCGCGGTGCAGATTGCGCGTGCTCTCGACGATTTGCCGGCGCAGGGATTCACGTTGCTGCTCGGACTGATCCAGTTGTGCATACGACTGGCGCACCTGGGAGTTGATCAGACCGCCGCTGTAGATCGGGATGTTCAGTTGCAGGCCAACCGTTGTTTGCTCGACATTGCCACCGTAAGGCTGGCCGAAGGCGTTCGGGTTGCTGAAGCCCAGCGCGTCGTTGTCACCTTTCTCGTACTTCGCCACGGCGTCGAGGGTCGGCGCGTGTCCGGCCTTGCGCTGCTTGAGGGTTTCTTCGGCGGCGCTGACGGCGTAGTTGCTCGCTAGCAGATTAAGGTTCTGTCTGGCGGCCGTATCGACCCATGCCTTGGCGTCGTTCGGCGCGGGCGGCAGGATCGGCAACGTATGGGAAATGCCCCAGATCGAGTTGTACTGACGGTTGGTCAGGGTAATCAGGGCTTCGAAGGCATCATCCACCTGGCGCTGCGCGACGATCCGGTTGGCGCGTGCGGTGTCGTAGCTGGCTTGCGATTGCAGCACGTCGGTCTTGTCCGACAGGCCGACGTCAAAGCGTTCGTTGGACTGATCGAGCTGGCGTTTGAACGCGGCTTCCTCGGCCTTGGTCGAGGCCAGGTTGTCCTGGGTACGCAAGACGTTGAAGTAGCTATTGGCGGTTTGCAGGATCAGGTTCTGCTCGGTCGCCGAGAGTTGCAGCGCGGCCTGCTCGTTGACGTCCTTCGCGGCCTGGAACTGGAACCAGCGATCGGCGCGGAACAGTGGTTGCGCCAAAGTCGCTTGATACGAATGAGCATTACGGTTGGCGGTGGCCGAAGGCTGGTCGAGCGCTGTGCGCACGTTGGCCAGCTCGGCGCCGCCCGAAAGATTAGGCAGCAGCCCGGCGCGAGCCTGAGGCACGACTTCTTTCTGCGCGCCATATTGGGCGACGGCGGCGGCGAGGTCAGCGTTGTTGTCCTTGGCTTCCTGGTACACGCTGACCAGGTCGTTCTTGGTCGATAAGGGCGCTTCTGCTGCCCAGGCCATTCCGTTGGACGCACAAGACACGGCAAGGGCCAGTGAAAGTTTGCGCAGCATGAGGCGATCCCTAAAAAATTACGCTGATAATTTGAGCGCCAAAGGTACGGCGCAGCCCGCACAGCGTCAAGGCGTGGCATGGGTTGCGAGTGTAGTTGGGCATCCGCATGGCAACAATCCTGTAATTACGCCATTCATCATGGTGTTTACTGCGGTGTTGGCGTTCTTTGCCAGTTGTGTCTAGACTGGCCGGGTTCTTGTCGGGGTGCCTTGCTATGAGGCTGAGATCGAATAATTTCGGATCCCGTTGAACCTGATCAGGTTAGCGCCTGCG
The DNA here is from genome assembly GCF_008370005.1 of Pseudomonas sp. ANT_J28. Taxonomy (NCBI): domain Bacteria; kingdom Pseudomonadati; phylum Pseudomonadota; class Gammaproteobacteria; order Pseudomonadales; family Pseudomonadaceae; genus Pseudomonas; species Pseudomonas sp. ANT_J28. Next base: position 73,195 of record NZ_VOBM01000018.1, on the reverse strand, counting down.
TAGGGAACAAGATTTCTCGTCACCCGGCGAGTCCTCTTGTGCTTCGTCCGGGATGTTGTTCGACAATCGAACACCCCTCGAGCACTGAGCACAGCACTGCTGGTTTTCCCAGCGCCCGTGCGTCCATTCGATTACAGGTTCGCTCCGACAAAAATCCACTGCCTGGATGTGTTTGGAGAGCCCGTGATGACGATAAAACTAAAAAATACGACGAACCTGAGTGATTCGGCCCAAGTCGATCAGCAATCGGTTCAGCCGTTTACCCGCTCGCAAAAAATCTATGTTCAGGGCTCTCGCCCGGACATCCTCGTGCCGATGCGCGAAATCAGCCTTGATGTGACCCCGACCGACTTCGGCGGCGAGATCAACGCGCCAGTGGTGGTGTACGACACCTCGGGCCCGTACACCGACCCCAACGTCATCATCGACGTGCGCAAAGGCCTGGCCGATGTGCGTTCGCCGTGGATCGAATCCCGTGGCGACACCGAGCGCCTGCCGGGTCTGAGTTCCAACTTCGGCCAGGAACGCCTCGCCGATGCGGAGCTGACCAAGCTGCGTTTCGCCCACGTGAACAACCCGCGCCGGGCCAAGGCCGGTGCCAACGTCAGCCAGATGCACTACGCCCGCAAAGGCATCATCACCGCCGAGATGGAATACGTCGCCATCCGCGAAAACATGAAGCTCGAAGTGGCGCGCGCCGCTGGCCTGCTGGACCAGCAACACGCCGGTTACAGCTTCGGTGCCAGCGTGCCGAAAATCATCACCCCCGAATTCGTCCGTGAAGAGATCGCCCGCGGTCGCGCGATCATCCCGGCCAACATCAACCACACCGAACTGGAACCGATGATCATCGGCCGTAACTTCCTGGTGAAGATCAACGGCAACATCGGCAACAGCGCTTTGGGTTCGTCCATCGAAGAAGAAGTGGCGAAACTGACCTGGGGCATTCGCTGGGGTTCGGACACGGTCATGGACCTGTCCACCGGCAAGCACATTCACGAAACCCGCGAATGGATCATCCGTAACTCGCCGGTGCCGATCGGTACGGTGCCGATCTATCAGGCCCTGGAAAAAGTCGACGGCGCCGCTGAAGACCTGACCTGGGAGCTGTTCCGCGACACGCTGATCGAACAGGCTGAGCAGGGCGTCGACTACTTCACCATCCACGCCGGCGTGTTGCTGCGTTACGTGCCGCTGACCGCCAAGCGCGTGACCGGCATCGTCTCCCGTGGCGGTTCGATCATGGCCAAGTGGTGCCTGGCGCACCACAAAGAGAACTTCCTCTACACCCATTTCGAAGACATCTGCGAAATCATGAAGGCCTACGACGTCAGCTTCTCGCTGGGCGACGGCCTGCGTCCGGGCTCGATTGCCGACGCCAACGACGCCGCGCAATTCGGTGAGCTGGAAACCCTCGGCGAGCTGACCAAAATCGCCTGGAAGCACGATGTGCAATGCATGATCGAAGGCCCGGGCCACGTGCCGATGCAGTTGATCAAAGAGAACATGGACAAGCAGCTGGAATGCTGCGACGAGGCGCCGTTCTACACCCTCGGCCCGCTGACCACTGACATCGCGCCAGGCTACGACCACATCACCTCGGGTATTGGTGCGGCGATGATCGGCTGGTTCGGTTGCGCCATGCTCTGCTACGTGACGCCGAAGGAACACTTGGGTCTGCCGAACAAGGATGACGTGAAGACCGGGATCATCACCTACAAGATCGCCGCGCATGCCGCCGATCTGGCAAAAGGGCATCCGGGCGCACAGATCCGCGACAATGCTCTGAGCAAGGCACGTTTCGAATTCCGTTGGGAAGACCAGTTCAACCTGGGCCTTGATCCAGACACGGCTCGTTCGTATCACGATGAGACCCTGCCGAAGGATTCGGCCAAGGTCGCGCACTTCTGCTCCATGTGCGGGCCGAAATTCTGTTCGATGAAGATCACCCAGGAAGTCCGTGAATACGCGGCCAACCAGCGCATCGAAACCGTCGACGCCGAAGTCGCCCAGGGATTGGCGGAACAGGCCGAGCGGTTCAAACAGGAAGGCAGTCAGCTGTACAAGAAGGTTTGATCTGACCTGAGATTGACGGCGCCTGTGCTGCCGTCTTCGCGAGCAAGCCCGCTCCCACATTTGGAATGCATTCCTCCTGTGGGAGCGGGCTTGCTCGCGAAGACGGCAGACCAGGTACCGAGTATCTCAATGACACACTTATCCCTCTGAGATAACACCTTTGAGCATTCAACCCAGCACGTATTCCCCTGATATCGCGGTGCCCACAGACAAACGTGTCTTCGGCGGCCGCGATCTGTTTTCTCTGTGGTTTTCCCTCGGCATTGGCCTGATGGTCCTGCAGACCGGTGCTCTGCTCGCGCCAGGTCTGGGCCTGTCCGGCTCGCTGCTGGCCATTTTCCTCGGCACGTTGGTCGGTGTTCTGTTGCTGGCCGCGGTCGGCGTAATCGGTAGCGACACCGGCCTGTCATCGATGGCCGCGCTCAAACTCAGCCTCGGCGCAAAAGGCGCGAGCCTGCCTGCCGTGCTGAACCTGCTGCAACTGATCGGTTGGGGCTCGTTCGAAATCATCGTCATGCGTGATGCCGCCAGCCTGCTCGGCGCGCGTGCGTTCAGCGAAGGCAGTCTGCTGTCCAATCCGCTGCTGTGGACTGTGTTCTTTGGTGGTTTGGCAACCTTGCTGGCCGTCAGTGGTCCGCTGACATTCGTGCGGCAGATCCTGCGCAAGTGGGGCATCTGGTTGCTGCTGGCCGCGTGCATCTGGCTGACCTGGAACCTGTTCGCCAAGGCTGATCTGGCGGCGTTGTGGGCGCAGGCCGGTGATGGTTCGATGCCGTTCGCCGTGGGCTTCGACATTGCCATCGCCATGCCGCTTTCGTGGTTGCCGCTGATTGCCGACTACTCGCGTTTCGGCAAGCGTGCGAAAAACGTGTTCGGCGGTACAGCGGTGGGTTTCTTCATCGGAAATTTCTGGCTGATGAGCCTGGGCGTGGCCTACACCTTGGCGTTTGCGCCGAGCGGTGAAGTGAATGCCTTGCTGTTGGCACTGGCTGGTGCTGGCCTCGGGATTCCGCTGCTGCTGATCCTGTTGGACGAGTCGGAAAATGCATTCGCCGACATTCACTCGGCAGCCGTTTCCAGCGGGATTTTGCTGCGCTTGAAAGTTGAGCATCTCGCGCTGGCCATCGGCGTGATCTGCACACTGATCGCGTGCCTGGCGCCGTTGGCTCAGTATCAAAACTTCCTGCTGTTGATCGGTTCGGTGTTTGCACCGCTGTTCGGCGTGGTGCTGGTGGATCACTTCATCCTGCGCAAACGCCGTGCTCGCGTGGCGTCAGCCGCATTGCGCTGGCCGGCGTTGCTCGCCTGGTTGGGCGGGGTGAGCACCTATCATTTGCTGGCTAATCTGTATCCGGACATCGGTGCAACCCTGCCGTCACTGATTCTGGCAGGGCTGCTGCAACTCGTGCTGGGTCGGGCCTTCAGTTACGGCCAGGAAACAGCTCGGGCTTGATAATGCCGTTCAGGCGAGGGTAAGGGATCTTCAGTTCGACGTGACCCAGCGCGTAAGGCGCGATGGTGCTCACTTCGTACTTGAGGATCACCCCTCCGTACGTCAGCGCCACGTTCTGGGTTTTGACGAAGGGCCAGCTCTTCACGAACTCTGGCTCCTGATCGAGCTTGGTGCTGATCAGCCAACTGTTGTGCGCCACCTGCGCAGCTTTCCAGAACGCCTCTTCCTGCCCAGGCACCAACATGTCCGACAGCGTAAGCACTTTGTGTTGCTGGCGCGAATAGTTGATGAAGCTGCGGCCCGGCGTGCCATGGTCGCCGCCGGTGTCCAGGTAGCTGGAGAATTCAACGATCACCAAGCCGTCATGCTGCTCACGTACCTTGGCTTGCAGATAACTGCTGTAGCGCGGGCCGGCACTGCTCAAAAACTGCTCGCGATACGCTGCCAGCGTCGGCGCTACCGGGGCATCGGGCGAGGTGCGGGTCATTTGCAGCAGGCGTTTTTCGATAATGCCGTCCAACTGCGGTTCGGCAGGGAAGCGCAGCGTATCGATGTTCACCAGCGGGCAGTCAGGTGTTGTGCAACCCGGTTTCAGCTGCTCGGAAGCGTCGCGGGTAGTTTCCAGCGGCGCCCGGTAGTTGGGTTGGAACAAGCTCTGGCACGCGCCCAGAGTCAGGGCGATTGCGGCCACGGAGGCGATTTTAAAAAGCGACATGGGCGTCCTTCATAAAACAGGGAAAGGCGAAAAGTTATCCGCTTCGACTATCAACGAAGCAGTCAGTTCGCCACTAAGCTAATTAGAGTTGGTTTCGCCCTCACCGTCTATCCCGCTGACTGGAAAGGGGCTGCATCAAAGGTCGCGGGCGCGTTAGGATGGCGCGAAGTCGAGGTTGCAAGTAACAAAAAGGAGCCTCGTAACGGATTTGCAGTAAAGAGGATTGTCATGACTGATTTTGCCAACGCCATTCCTACCGCCGTTGATATCGTCCGGCGTGAAAGGTGCTACGAGGGCTTTTACAAGCTCGATCGTGTGCACTTGCGCCACGAATTGTTTGCCGGTGGCATGAGTCGCGAGATCAATCGTGAAGTGTTCGTTCGCCACGATGCGGTGTGCGTGCTGCCGTACGATCCGCAGCGCGATGAAGTGGTGTTGATCGAGCAGTTTCGCGTCGGCGCCATGGGCAAGACTGACAATCCATGGTTGATCGAACTAGTCGCCGGTCTGATCGACAAGGATGAAGTGCCGGAAGAAGTTGCTCACCGCGAAGCGCAGGAGGAAGCTGGGCTTGTGTTCGGGGCGCTCTGGCCGATGACCAAATATTTTCCATCGCCGGGCGGCAGCAATGAGTTTGTGCACTTGTACCTGGGGCGTTGCGACAGCACCGGCGTCGGCGGCCTGCATGGGCTGGAGGAAGAAGCAGAAGATATCCGCGTCACGGTCTGGGCGTTCGAAGATGCCCTGCAGGCCGTACGCGACGGACGAATTGCCAACGCGGCCAGCATCATTGCCTTGCAATGGCTAGCTTTGAACCGCGCTGAAGTGAGGGGGTTATGGTCGTAAACAAACTGCGCGATCGCTATCGGGTTGATCTCGTGGGGCTGCAAGCCTCCTGCGAGGCCAACTACGCGCGCCTGATGCGACTGCTACCGGACATGCGCAACGAGCCTGAGGCTCGGCGCATTGCCGTGACCCACGGCGACCAGATGCTCGGCGTACTGGCCCTCGAAGTGCTGCAGGTCTGCCCATACACCACAACCCTGCAAGTGCGTCAGGAACACAGCCTGCCGTGGCTGCCGGTGCCGCAACTGGAAGTTCAGGTCTATCACGACGCCTGCATGGCCGAAGTCGTCAGCGCCGAACATGCACGACGCTTTCGCGGCATCTATCCTTACCCGAATGCCTCAATGCATCAGCCGGACGAAAAGGCCCAGCTGAATATGTTTCTGGGCGAATGGCTGAGCCATTGCCTGGCCTGCGGACACGAGTACGCGGTTGTGCGGTAGATGTGAACTGCGTCAGGTTCACAGGTTTCCCCTTTTGATCGTCCCCCAGCATAATTGCGGCACTCATCCATCCCGTGATTCAGCCCTGGGAGAACGCCTTGCCAAGCGTATCCATTTTGACCACCGCCGATTCGGCGTTGCTGGTGCAACTTTCCGACAGTCATCTGTTTGCCGAGACGGACGGGACGTTGTTGGGCATGAATACCCGGGACAGCCTGCAAAAAGTCATCGAGCTGGTGCGGCTTCAGCAGCCGCAGATCGACCTGATTATTGCCAGTGGCGATCTTTCTCAGGACGGGACGCTGGAGTCCTATCAGCAGTTTCGCGACCTGACGCGGCAGCTCGATGCGCCGGCGCGCTGGATTCCCGGTAACCACGATGAGCCGCGGATCATGGCTGAGGCTGCCGTGCAGAGTGCGTTGCTGGAGCCGGTGATGGATGTCGGCAACTGGCGCGTCACGCTGCTCGATTCGGCCGTACCGGGTTCGGTGCCGGGGTATTTGCAAGATGAGCAGCTACAGTTGCTGGCCCGTTCATTGAGTGAGGCGCCGGAGCGGCATCATCTGGTGTGCTTTCATCATCATCCAGTGTCTATCGGGTGTGCGTGGATGGAGCCCATTGGATTGCGCAATCCAGACGCTTTGTTTGCAGTGCTGGATCGGTTTCCGCAGGTGCGTGCAGTTTTATGGGGGCATGTGCATCAAGAGATCGACCAGATTCGCAATGGTGTGCGGCTGATTGCCTCGCCTTCGACGTGTATTCAGTTCGAACCGGGCAGTGATGATTTCAAGGTCAGTGACCAGGCGCCGGGGTACCGCTGGTTGCGGCTTTTGCCGGATGGCCAGCTCGAAACCGGCGTAGAACGCGTTACCGGGTTCGATTTTCATGTTGATTACGGCTCGAACGGCTACTGATCACTCAGAAAGACCGAAGTGCGGCCTTCGCGAGCAAGCCCGCTCCCACAGGAGATCTGCAGCGTACATAAGATTTGTGAGCACCCGAGATCCAATGTGGGAGCGGGCTTGCTCGCGAAGGCGTCAGTGCAGGCGCCTTGAATTCCGAGGATATCCCCGATCCACTCGACTCCCTGTAAACTGCGCCTCTTTACCCGACGCACAGGGAGCTCAAATGTCCGGTTCGATCCTATATATCCACGGTTTCAACAGCGCGCCTTCGTCTAAAAAGGCCACGCAGTTGGTACAAGTAATGGAACGTCTGGGCTTGAGCGATCAGTTGCGCGTTCCGGCCTTGCATCACCATCCGCGTGAGGCCATCGGTCAGCTAAACAAGGCGATTGAGGAGCTTGGGCGGCCACTGCTGGTCGGCAGCTCACTCGGCGGCTACTATGCGACTCACTTGGCCGAGCGCCATAGCCTCAAGGCCCTGTTGATCAACCCTGCCGTCAGTCCGCACCGGATGTTCGACGGGTATCTGGGGACGCAGAAAAACCTGTATACCGATGAGGCCTGGGAGTTGACCCACGACCACGTGACGGCCCTGGCCGAGCTGGAAGTGCCGGCACCCCGAGACCCGCAGCGGTATCAGGTGTGGTTGCAGACCGGCGATGAAACGCTGGACTATCGCCTCGCCCAGCAGTACTACCGGGCCTGTGTCTTGCGCATCCAGGCCGGAGGCGACCACAGTTTCCAGGGTTTTGCCACGCAACTTCCGGCAATGCTGAGTTTTGCCGGTATTGGCGCAGATTTGTATCAGGCGATCGATTTCACTGCACTGTGAGTCCTCGCCCCTATTTTCAATGAATACTCTTTTTACAGGCGGACGACGAGACCCCATGGCCACTCCCAGCGCTAGCTCTTATAACGCAGACGCCATCGAAGTCCTCTCGGGCCTCGACCCGGTGCGCAAACGCCCCGGCATGTACACCGACACCAGTCGGCCGAACCACCTCGCCCAGGAAGTCATCGACAACAGCGTCGACGAGGCCTTGGCCGGGCATGCGACCTCGGTGCAGGTCATCCTGCACGCCGATCACTCCTTGGAAGTCAGCGATGACGGCCGCGGCATGCCGGTGGATATCCACGCCGAAGAAGGCGTGTCGGGCGTCGAGCTGATCCTCACCAAGCTCCATGCTGGCGGCAAGTTTTCCAACAAGAACTACCAGTTCTCCGGCGGTCTGCACGGGGTGGGTATTTCCGTGGTCAACGCCTTGTCGAACGAAGTCCGGGTGCGCGTCAAGCGTGACGGCAACGAATACCAGATGACTTTCGCCGACGGTTACAAGAAAACCGAGCTGGAAATCATTGGTACCGTCGGCAAGCGCAACACGGGTACCAGCGTATTCTTCGCGCCGGACCCGAAATACTTCGATTCGCCGAAATTCTCCATCAGCCGTCTCAAGCACGTGCTCAAGGCCAAGGCCGTTCTGTGCCCGGGGCTGCTGGTCAGTTTTGAAGACAAGGCCACCGGCGAGAAAGTCGAATGGCATTACGAAGACGGCCTGCGCTCCTATCTGGTCGACGCGGTCAACGGATTCGAACGCCTGCCGGACGAACCGTTCTGTGGCAGCCTGGCCGGTAACAAAGAAGCGGTCGATTGGGCGCTTCTGTGGTTGCCGGAAGGCGGCGACAGCGTTCAGGAGAGCTACGTCAATCTGATCCCGACGGCGCAGGGTGGTACCCACGTCAACGGTCTGCGTCAGGGCTTGCTCGATGCGATGCGCGAGTTCTGCGAATTCCGCAGCCTGCTGCCACGCGGCGTGAAGCTGGCGCCGGAAGACGTCTGGGAACGCATCGCCTTCGTGCTGTCGATGAAGATGCAAGAGCCGCAATTCTCCGGCCAGACCAAAGAGCGTCTGTCGTCCCGTGAAGCGGCCGCGTTCGTTTCCGGTGTGGTCAAGGACGCGTTCAGCCTGTGGCTCAACGCCAACCCGGAAACCGGCATGCTGCTGGCGGAACTGGCGATCAACAACGCCGGCCGTCGCCTGAAGGCCAGCAAGAAGGTCGAGCGCAAACGCATCACCGCCGGGCCGGCATTGCCGGGCAAACTCGCCGACTGCGCCGGGCAGGACCCGATGCGCTCCGAGCTGTTTCTGGTCGAAGGTGATTCCGCCGGTGGTTCGGCCAAGCAGGCGCGAGACAAAGAATTTCAAGCGATTCTGCCGTTGCGCGGCAAGATTCTGAACACCTGGGAAGTCGACGGCAGCGAAGTGTTGGCCAGCCAGGAAGTGCACAACATCGCCGTGGCCATCGGTGTCGATCCGGGCTCGGCAGACATCGCCCAACTGCGTTACGGCAAGATCTGCATCCTTGCCGACGCCGACTCCGACGGTCTGCACATCGCCACGTTGCTGTGCGCGTTGTTCGTCCAGCATTTCCGCCCGTTGGTGGATGCCGGTCACGTCTACGTCGCGATGCCGCCGCTGTACCGTATCGACCTGGGTAAAGAGATTTACTACGCCCTGGACGAAGCCGAGCGCGATGGCATCCTCGATCGTCTGGTGGCCGAGAAGAAACGCGGCAAGCCGCAGGTCACACGATTCAAAGGTCTGGGTGAAATGAACCCGCCGCAGCTGCGCGAAACCACCATGGACCCGAACACTCGGCGTCTGGTGCAGCTGACGCTGGACGATTTCGAAGCGACCTCGGAAATGATGGACATGCTGCTGGCGAAGAAACGCGCCGGTGACCGCAAATCCTGGCTGGAATCCAAAGGCAATCTGGCCGAGGTTCTTGGCTGATGCGGGTTGGCTTTGCCCTGGCGTGTGCGTTACTTCTGACTTCGGTTTCGGTGTTTGCCGAACCGGTGCCGGAACTGCGCCTGTTGTCCGAGCATCCCGTTGACGGTATGCGCGGCGGCAACCTGTCCGGGCTCGCCCAGTGTGGCAAGGATATGTGGACGGTGTCGGATCGCGACGACGATCAGATTTACCGGCTCGATACCCGCGAAAGGGTATGGCAAGCCGAAACCGTGGGCATCGGCGTGCCACCGGTGCCAGACAGCGGTTTGCCCTGGGGCTTGCGTTCGCGGACCTGGTTGGCGTCGTTTGTCCGTGGCGGGGATCTGGATTTTGAAGGCATCACCTGCGACAGCGCCGGTAATCGCTACATCGTCAGCGAATCCCATGCCGCGATTCTGCAAGTGCCACCCGTTGGGCCGTCGTCCTGGCTGAAAGTCTCGCCGATTCTGATTCGCGAAGCGCGCGCCAGCGGCATGCTGCTGCACTTCAATGCGTTGTTTGAAGGCTTGGCGATCAATCCGGCGGGTGATCAATTGTGGCTCGCCGCCGAGCGTCAAAGCCGTGGCTTGTTGCTGATCAAGCGCAAACAAACGGTATGGGATTGCGATGGTGGCTGTGTGTTGCTGAGCGAAGCCGGGAAAGAAATGCAGCCGGCGCAGTTTCCCCGAGCCAAAGCAGTGTCCCGAGACTTTGCCGACCTGTCGCTGTTCAACGGCAAGCTGTTTACCCTTGAGCGCAACGCTTACCAGATCTGCCGCCGTGATTCGGTGACGGCCAAGGTCGAGCGCTGCTGGTCGTTTGCCGATGAAGCCTTGCAGGCGCATCGCCGCTATTCAAGTCCTTACGGCCTGACCGAAGCGTTGATTGTTGACGCCGAGGGCGCGTGGATTGGCACCGACAACAACAACGATGTCCGCGCCGATGGCGAGGAGCGCCCGATCGTCTGGCGCTTTGCCGCACCTGAAGGTGGCTGGAGTGCCAAGCCATGAGTCAGCAGCCACCGGGCAATCGCGCCGGTCGGGTATTTATGGTGCTCGCCTGGTGCGCGGCGCTGTTTTTGGCGACGCGGTTTTTCGGTCAGTGGGAGGTGCGTCAGCAGAACCCCAACACCGTCGTCAGCTCTGAGCAGGGCGAAGGTTTTATCGAAGTGAAACTGGCCAGTAACACACAGGGTCACTTCGTCGCCAGCGGCCAGATCAACGGTCAGCCGGTGGATTTCATGCTCGATACCGGGGCGACCGACGTGTCGATCCCGGCGGAAATGGCCGAACGGCTAAAACTGGAAAAAGGCTTTGGGGTGACCCTGAGCACAGCCAACGGTCGCACCCAGGGTTACCGAACCCGCGTCGACCGGCTGCAACTGGGCGACATTGTGCTGCGTGATGTGCGCGCCCTCGTCGTGCCAGGCCTGGATGGCAAGCAAGTGCTGCTCGGAATGAGCGCGCTGAACAAACTTGAATTTACCCAGCGCGGTGGCACCATGCTGCTGCGCCAGACAACGAACCAATGAGGCCCGCATGAGCGACTCCCTTGATCTCAGCCTGGACGGTGTAGAACGCCGGTCACTGGCTGACTTCACCGAAAATGCCTACCTCAACTACTCCATGTACGTGATCATGGACCGTGCCTTGCCGCATATCGGCGACGGCCTGAAACCGGTACAGCGGCGCATCATCTACGCGATGAGCGAGTTGGGGCTGGACGCCGATTCCAAGCACAAGAAGTCGGCGCGTACCGTCGGTGACGTGCTCGGCAAGTTCCACCCGCACGGCGACTCGGCCTGCTACGAAGCCATGGTCCTGATGGCCCAGCCGTTCAGCTACCGCTACACGCTGGTCGACGGCCAGGGTAACTGGGGTGCGCCGGATGATCCCAAGTCCTTCGCCGCCATGCGTTACACCGAGGCGCGGCTGTCGCGTTATTCCGAAGTGCTGCTCAGCGAACTGGGCCAGGGCACCGCGGACTGGGGCCCGAACTTCGACGGCACCCTCGACGAGCCGCTGGTGTTGCCGGCGCGTTTGCCGAACATCCTGCTCAACGGCACCACCGGTATCGCCGTGGGCATGGCCACCGACGTACCGCCGCACAACCTGCGCGAAGTCGCGACGGCGTGCGTGCGTTTGCTTGATGAGCCCAAAGCCACGGTCGAACAGCTCTGCGAACATATCCAGGGCCCGGATTACCCCACCGAAGCGGAAATCATCACGCCGCGTGCCGATCTGCTGAAAATCTACGAAACCGGCAAGGGCTCGGTGCGCATGCGCGCCGTCTACCACATCGAAGACGGCGACATCATTGTCACCGCGCTGCCGCATCAGGTCTCCGGCGCCAAGGTGCTGGAGCAGATCGCGGCCATGATGCAGGCCAAACCGTCCAAGGCCCCGCAAATCGCTGACCTGCGAGACGAATCCGACCACGAAAACCCGTGCCGGATCGTGATCATTCCGGGCGCACGCAAAAACTTTGACCACGATGCGTTGATGCAACACCTGTTCGCCAGCACCGAGCTGGAGTCGAGCTACCGGGTCAACATCAACATCATCGGCCTCGACGGCAAGCCGCAGCTGAAAAACCTGCGTGCGCTGCTGGTGGAATGGCTCGAGTTCCGCGTCAACACCGTGCGTCGTCGCCTGCAATTCCGCCTGGACAAGGTCGAGCGTCGTCTGCACCTGTTGGACGGTTTGTTGATCGCCTACCTCAACCTGGATGAAGTGATTCACATCATCCGCACCGAGGAGCACCCGAAAGCCGCGCTGATCGCCCGTTTTGCCTTGAGCGAAATCCAGGCCGACTACATTCTCGATACCCGTTTGCGTCAATTGGCGCGACTGGAAGAAATGAAGTTGCGTGCCGAGCAGGATGAACTGCTCAAGGAGCAGGCCAAGCTGCAAGCCCTGCTGGGCAGCGAAGCCAAGCTGAAAAAGCTGGTGCGCACCGAGCTGATCAAAGACGCCGAAACCTACGGCGACGATCGTCGTTCGCCAATCGTCGAGCGCTCCGAAGCCAAGGCCTTGACCGAGCACGATCTGCTGCCGAATGAGAAAGTGACCGTCGTCCTGTCGGAAAAAGGCTGGGTTCGTTCTGCCAAGGGGCACGAAATCGACGCCACCGGGCTTTCCTACAAGGCCGGGGATGGTTTCAAGGCCTTGGCGCCTGGCCGCTCCAACCAGTTTGCGGTGTTCATCGATTCCACCGGTCGCAGCTATTCGGTGGCCGCGCACACGCTGCCATCGGCCCGTGGCCAGGGCGAACCGTTGACCGGCCGTCTGACGCCGCCACCAGGGGCGAGCTTTGAATGTGTGCTGATGCCGGAAGACGATTCGCTGTACGTGATAGCGTCCGACGCCGGTTACGGTTTCGTGGTCAAGGGTGAAGACCTGCAGGCCAAGAACAAGGCGGGTAAGGCGCTGTTGAGCCTGCCGAACAACGCCAAGGTGATTCTGCCGCGCCCAGTGGCTGATCGTGAGCAAAACTGGCTGGCCTCGGTGACCACCGAAGGTCGCCTGCTGATCTTCAAGATCAGCGATCTGCCACAATTAGGTAAGGGCAAAGGCAACAAGATCATCGGGATCTCCGGTGAGCGTGTCGCCAGTCGCGAAGAATATGTCACGGACATCGCCGTATTGCCGAATGGTGCCACGTTGGTGCTTCAGGCCGGAAAACGTACCTTGTCACTGAAAGCAGACGACCTCGAACACTACAAAGGTGAGCGTGGACGTCGTGGTAACAAATTGCCACGTGGCTTTCAGAGGGTAGATGCGCTGCTCGTCGAAAACCTCAATTAAGTGTCCTAGAGCGCTCGATCTACGATTTAACGCGTAGATCGACGCTTTGGCGCTGGAGTCGGAACGCATATTCACGGATGATATGGCCTTTCAAGCGCCGGCGTGGCCGAGCGTTCTTCATATTTATTGAGTATTTTCACTGTGGTGAGCCTTGTGGCAACCACCTGGATGGGACGATGACTGCTCTGCGCCTTCCTTTTATTTTGATGCTCGCTGGCGTTCTTGGCCTGGCGGGTTGCAGCGTTCACCAACCGGTGTCGCTGTATCAGCTGGACAGCGGAAGTCCGGCTCCGCCTGCGCAAAGCGCGGGCATGGCTGTATTACTGGGCCCGGTAACAGTCGCTGATTACCTGCAACGCGAAACGTTGTTGCAGCGACAGCCGGATGGCAGCCTGCAAGCGTCGGCTGATGGTCGTTGGGCGGGTAGCCTGTCGTCGGATATCGATCAGTTGCTGCTGCGTCAGGTCGCCGGTCATCTGGACAGCCAGCGCGTAGTGCTGGCGCCAGCGACAGTGGGCTTCAGGCCTGATGTGCAGGTTCTTCTGACGATTACTCGCCTGGACTCGGGTGAGGCGCAACCGGCGATCCTTGATGCGCAATGGCGTCTGATCGACCGTCGTGGCCAGGTTCGTGATAACCGCATTATTCACCTGCAGGAACAGCATGCCGGTGGCACAGCGGCTCAGGTTCAGGCTCAGGGTGTATTGCTGCAGCGTCTGGCCGAGCAGCTTTCGGTGGCCCTCAAGCCGCTGGCTAATCAGCCGCCGATTGCCGAAGCGCCAAAAAAACCGGCTACCAAGCCTGTGGCACCGGCAGCCGAGCAAGAGAAACAGCCGAAGATCCCGATGGCGTCGCCGATCCGGACCGATATGGAAGTGTTCAGGTTCTAAGCCTGGATTGATCCAAGAACAAAGCCCGCCATGTGCGGGCTTTGTTGTTTCTGCAGGTTGGAAATCTCCGTTGCCTGTCCTGACGCCTTCGCGAGCAAGCCCGCACACATTCGATTGAGTTCCTTCAGAGGGAATGCGATTAAATGTGGGAGCGGGCTTGCTCGCGAAGGCGTCGGGACAGGCAACAAAAAGCCCGCAGACGATTACTCGTCTGCGGGCTTTTTCATAGCGGGGCTATTTACGCCCGGCGCTCATGCATCCGCGCCAGTTGCCGCTCCAGCATCGACGGATAAGGCTCCATCAGTCGCTCTACGCAACAAGCGCCTTCCGGGCTTGCGATCGGTCGGATTCGTGCGCGCTGGCGGATCAGCGCGTCGTCACCGATCTTGCGCTCCACCAGCAGCAGGTTACGGCTGTGTTGCGACAGGGCCAGCGCATCCTGAGCGGTTTCGGTCAGCAGCAGATCAATCTGGCTCAGACCGAACAGCTCGTCACCCAAGGTCAGGCCCAGTTGCAATTGCAGGGTGATGCCGCTGTCGGCGACTTCGATCTGCAACTGATGGCCCAGAGCCCGCAACAACTCACCGCAACAGATGGCATTGGTCAGGTAGTCATCGCCGCTGTCTTCGGTATGGAACAGCATCAGCGTGCTGCCATCGTTCAGGGTATGCAGCTCGCTCTGGTAGAGCGAGGCGGCCTGATCGAGGCAGTCGCGATAGCGTTTGAGCAGTTCTTCCAGGCGTGTGCGGGGCAGACGACGCAGTTGATCCTGAGCGCCCAGTTGCACGGCCAGCACCGCGCTGTGCTGCGGCACGTTCGATAGTTGCGGTTTGGCTACCGGTTTCGGCGCGGTCGAAGCTGATTCATCACGCAGGTCGGCAAATGCATCGTCGTCATCATCGTCTTCAACGGTGCTGACAATGCGCCGTGGCGCAGGTTTGAGGCCGGCCACAGGTTTGGTTTCATCGAAACTCGGGTCACGCAAATTGCGCACTTCGAAGGTCGGCTCGTTATCGTCCGCGTCTTCGTAGTCGCTTTCGTCGTACTCAGGCTCGGGAACAGGTTCCGGCTCGGCGAGCTCTGGCGCAAAGTCGGCGTGCAGCTGGCGGGCCAGATCGCCAATCTCATCCTGACGCTCGGTGGCCGGGGTGTATTCGTCGATATGGCGCAGCCACACCCGCAATTGCAGCAACGGCGTGGAGATGTGCCGACCCAGGCGCAGGCTCAAGGCCAGGGACAGCGCCAGCAGAATCGCGCTCAAAATGCCCATGCTTTGCAGGCTGATGGTCATCGGCTGCTGGAACTGATCCATGTCCAGGCTGATGCGCAGTTGCCCGGCGGTCACGTCCTGGAAGGTGATCTTGCTCTGGTACATGCCTTCGGCTTCGCCCAGCAGGCTATGCTTGGGGCGCTGACCGGCTTCGGCGAGGATGCGGTTATCCACGCTGTAGATGGCAGCGTGAGCCACCAGCTTGTTTTTGGTCAGGTTATTGAGCAGCACGTTGAGGCTGAGGATGTCGTTGGACACCAACAGCTCCGTGGCGGACGTGGCAGTCTGGGTGGTCAGGCTCTCGCCCAGGGCATCTGCCTGCTCGTGCATGGCCTGCTTGAACTGCAAACCCATCACACAGGCATAGATCACCAGGGCCAGAGCGACCAGGATCACGTTATGGCTGGCGATGCGCAATGCAATCGGTACACGGCGGTGGCGCAGTGCACGGAAGATCAGCAGAAAGAAGTTATCGGTTTTTACTGGCGTGGGCCGGTTCACTTGAGCTCGGCTCTTTTGTCCGTGAAGTTGACGCGCAGTATAGCGACAGGCCCTAGACCGTCAAAGCGCTCACGGTGCCCGATGGTCACTGAAAGTGGGTAGAATGCGGTTTTTTTCCACCTGCGGGGGTGCGCCTTGCGCGAAATCGTCCTGATAAACATCACGGGAGTCGACCGTCCGGGTCTGACTGCGGCCATTACCGGCGTTCTGGCCCAGGGTGGTGTGAACATTCTCGACATCGGTCAGGCGGTGATCCACGACACGTTGTCGTTCGGCATCCTGGTTGAAATTCCTGACACCGAGCAAGGCAAGTCGGTGCTCAAGGACATCCTGTTCACGGCGTACAAGCTCGATCAGCAGGTGCGTTTCACGCCGGTGTCCGAAGAGGATTACCAGCAGTGGGTCGGCAATCAGGGCAAGAAACGCCACATAGTGACCCTGTTGACCCGCAAAGTGACCGCCGGGCAATTGCAGGCCGTGAGTTCGATCACCGCTAAATATGGCCTGAACATCGACCACATCGATCGTCTGTCCGGGCGCATGCCACTGGACACCCCGGCCGATCAGGGCAAGGGCTGCATCGAGTTTTCCGTTCGTGGCGAAGCGGCTGATCCACAAGCGCTGCGGGCCGAATTCCTCAGCGTCGCGCAAGAGCTGAACGTCGACATCGCCTTCCAGGAAGATTCGCTGTTCCGTCGTAACCGCCGTCTGGCGGTGTTCGACATGGACTCGACGCTGATCGAGGCCGAAGTGATCGACGAACTGGCCAAGGCTGCCGGTGTGGGCGATCAGGTGTCTGCGATCACCGAGCGGGCGATGGCCGGCGAATTGGACTTCCGCGCCAGCTTCAAGGAGCGCCTGGCCTTGTTGAAAGGGCTGGACGTCAGCGTACTGGATTCCATCGGCGCCTCCCTGCGTCTGACCGAAGGTGCCGAAACCCTGTTCGCCGAACTCAAGCGTCTGGGCTACAAGACCGCCATCCTGTCGGGCGGCTTTACCTACTTCGCCAAGCAATTGCAGGCCAAGCTGGGTATCGACTATGTGTTCGCCAACGAACTGGAAGTGGTCGACGGCAAGGTCACCGGTGTAGCGGTCGAGCCAATTGTCGATGCGCAGCGCAAGGCGGATCTGCTGAAGGAACTGGCGCACAAGGAAGGTTTGCGTCTGGAGCAGACCATTGCGGTTGGCGACGGCGCCAACGATTTGCCAATGCTGGCGATTGCCGGGTTGGGCGTGGCTTTCCGTGCCAAGCCGCTGGTCAAGCAGTCGGCGAAGCAGGCGATTTCCACTCTTGGGCTGGATGGCGTGCTTTATCTGCTGGGCTTCCGGGATCGCGACGGGCAGCTCTAAGAAAGATTTGCTTTTGTGGCCCCCGGTTAAAGCGACTTCCACAACGAATCAAAATCCTCCTCAGCGCCGCTCACCGCGGCGTTGTCGTTTTTGGCTACCTCCAGTGGACGGTAGGCGAACTGATTAAAACTGTTAGTGCTCGCCACCCGCCGTTCCAGCCCGACCCGGCGTTCCTCGCCGTGGGTATTGATCATGATCTTGTTGCCCTCCTGAAAGGGCAGGCGCGGTGCGAGCAGAGTGGCCGGCAGGTCGATGGCGCTGATTTGCGGCAGTAACAGACCGCGAAGGTATTGGCTGTGGTCATCATGGGTGCGCACCAGTTGCAGGCCGCAAGGCTCGGCGCAGGGCGCTACCTGCTCGACGCCCATCTGCGTGCCACCGCCGCGCACCTGGCGGATCCAGCGCACCACCGCGATGCTCCAACCCTGACCGGCCGCGTCCTCGATACCGACCATCTCACCCGCCTGTAATTCGGCCGGCACAGCGGCGGGCCAGGCCAGGCAGTAACCGCCGGGGCTGTGATTGACCACTGACAGGACATGGGTCGGGAAGTGCTGATTGCGGTCGGCTGCTTCGTGGCTGTCGTCATTCTGAAGCTGCGGGTATTCGATCTCTTCGTAGGGCAATAGAGCGTCTGCATTGCCTTGGGGGGCGGCGTCGAAGGCCTGGTGCCATTGGTCCTTTTCCCGGCCGGACGCCGACGTTACCGAAAATTGTGCAGGCCGGGCGCCGTGGTTTTTCAGGATGTCGCTGAATGAGCGTTGCCCACCCAGATAAAAGTGCAGCGCGCTCATGCCTATGCACAGGGTCAGCGTGCCTTGGCCGACGGTGCGCTGGAAACTGCGCTCGGCAGTCTGGCCCCAGGCGGCATAAAGGTGTTGCAACGTATCCAGGCTTAACCCTGCTGGCACGGGCAGTGGCGATGAACTGTCATTTTTTTGCAAATGAGCTTCAATCGCCGCGACCAACGGCTGCGGATCAATCCCCAATAAGCTCTCTTGCTGCTCGGCCCGGAACTTGGTGCGGTAACGCGGTCCGGTGTCGAGGTCTGGCGAGACGGCAAACAGCCCGGTGGCCGGTTTGCCGGGTTGCAGCTTGATCCATTGGCTCCAGGGCTCCAGCACCTCGGCAACCCGGGCAATCTGGTGCTGGCGCAGTTGGTTGCAGCGTGAGGCGCCCAGCAGCAAGGCGACCACGTACGTCTGTTCGGTGCTCAGGTTTTGCGTCTGGCTGGCCAACTCATCGCGCAGGCTCGTGTGCTGGAGTCGGTGCGCGCAGGCGATCCGGTAGAGCTGATGCAGTTCCAGCCACAGGCCTTCCGGCACGGGGCAATAGAGTTTGGTAGAGCGAATCAGCGGCCCGTTCAGGCAATGGATCGCCCGTTGCAGCGCCTGGGTCAGCAGCGGCGCACGGTCCTTGCTGAGCTTCGGTGTGATGCGCACGACAATCTGTTTATAACCAATGGCCAAATGACTCTGCAGCGCCTGACAGAGGTTGGCGATCTTGCGCGAACGCTCGTCGAGGGCAATCGACTGATGCAGGAAATGCTGCTCAAGGTGTCTGCAGACGTAATACACCTCGGGCCGCAGCAGTTCGAGCAATTGCAGGCGATTATCGCTGGGCGTGAGCAGCTGGTTGAGTTCGCTCAAGCCTTGATACAGCTGGCGAGCGGTTTCGCCGATGTTGGCTTTGGGCAGGTTGGCGATCCAGCGCTTGAGATCACGCGGGGTGGCTTCACAGAACGACAGGCGCAACTGCGACGGGATCGGGGCGCGTAGCAACAGGTGGGGACTGGTCTCATCCATGCCGTGGAAAAACTCCAACCGGTAAATGGGCAGTGAATAACCTGACTGTAGCAGCTATGGATTTTTACCGTTTGTCTGTCAGTCGAGTGCCATCCGGACGTACTACTAATCTGACACTCGTGCGACTGGATACGCACAGTCGTACGGCCTGCTGCCTACGCAGGGCAGGTCTCTTTGTAACTTCAAGGAGATGAAGTTTATGTCTAGATACGTAGTAGCAAATCAATGGGGCGGTAGTTCGGCACCCTGGCATCCGGGCGGAGACTGGACGTTAGGCGCGCGGGACAACCAGAACGTTGTCGCGATCGAGATCAAATCGGGCGATGGCGGGAAGAGTTTCACCGGCACCATGACGTATGCGGGTGAAGGTCCCATTGGCTTCAAGGCTCAGCGCACGGGCCAGAACCAGTACAACGTTGAAAATCAGTGGGGCGGCAACGATGCCCCCTGGCATCCGGGTGGCAAATGGGTCATCGGAGGTCGGGATAATCAGAACGTTGTGGCGTTGAGCGTAACCTCCAGTGATGGAGGGAAAAACCTCAGTGGCACCAATACCTACGCCAACGAAGGGCCGATCGGCTTCCGTGGACAGATAGAGTAACGGCACCACCGAAATGTCCGACCCCGCGAAGACGTTCGCGGGGTCGGATCAGGGGATCAGGCTTTTGCCAGGCCCATGCTCTGGCCTATCTGCACCGGCGAACCGGCTGCCAGCTCTTCAGCCCACTTCACTTGATCAGGCCCGAACAGCACGACAGCGGTCGAACCCAGTTTGAACCGACCCAGTTCTGCACCTTTCTCCAAATGGATCGGCGCACGGGCGGCTTCGTCGTAGCGGAAGGTTTTCAGCTCGCGTTTTGGCGGCGTGACCAACCCGGCCCAGACGGTTTCGATCGACGCAACGATCATCGCGCCCACTAGCACCACGGCCATCGGCCCGCGCTCGGTGTCAAAAATGCACGCCACACGCTCGTTGCGGGCGAACAGCTCCGGAACGTTTTCGGCGGTGGTCTGGTTGACCGAGAAGATCCGGCCCGGGATGTAGACCATCTCGCGCAGGGTGCCGGCCAGCGGCATGTGCACGCGGTGGTAGTCCTTCGGCGACAGATAAATAGTCGCGAAATCACCGCCCATGAACGGCGCTGCGTTGGCAGCGTCGCCGCCCAGCAATTCCAGCACGCTGAAGCTGTGGCCCTTGGCCTGGAACACACGACCGTGTTCGATCGGGCCAAGTTGGCTGACCGCGCCGTCGGCCGGGCTGAGGATCGCGCCTGGCGTTTCGTCCAGCGGGCGAGCGCCGTCCTTCAAGGCGCGAGTGAAGAACGCATTGAAGTGCTCGTAGGCCGTCAGGTCTTCGACCAGTGCCTGCGACATATCCACCTGATAACGCTTGGCGAACCAGGCGGTGAAGGCGTTCTTGAACCAGCGCACGCGGCATTCGGCAATGCAGCCGGCCAGTCGCGACAACAGGTGATGGGGCAGCAGGTATTGGCTGAGGATAAACAAACGCTTATTCATTAACTGTCCTTAAAAAACCTTAAATCTCTACGGGCGTATCGGGGTGGTTGCCCCATTCGCCCCAGGAACCGGCGTAGCCTTTGACCCGCGGATAACCGAGGGATTTGGCCACCAGATAGGTGAAGCCAGAACGATGGTGAGTCTGGCAGTGGGTAATCACTTCTTTGTCTTTGCTGATCCCGAGCTTTTCCAGGATCTGCGGCATGTCGGTGCGGATGCGCAGGTTGCGCGCCTGATCCATGCCCGCGGTCCATTCGAAATTGACCGCGCCGGGAATGTGCCCGGCCTTGGCCGCCAGGACTTTCTCGCCGGAGTACTCCAGCGGCCCGCGTGCGTCCCAGATCGCCAGGTCGGCGGCACCGAGACGGCTTTGCAGGTACTCGCGGGTGGCGGTGGGTTCGTCGTGCAAGGTCAACGCAACCGGGCCGCCGACCGCTGCCGGGATCTGGATCGACATGGGCAAGCCTTCTGCCAGCCAGGCCTTCAGGCCGCCGTCGACATAGTGGTACTTGCTGTGGCCGATGACATCCAGCAGCCAGATAAAGCGCCCGGCCCAACCGCCGCCTTCGTCGTCATAGACGACGTAGACCGCATCGGGGCTGTGTCCCAGCTCACCGAACAACGCTTCGAGCGCCGCTTGCGGCGGCATCAGTCCCGGCGCAGGCGCGTGACCGAGTTGCGTGCGTTTCGGATCGACAAAGCGCGCACCTGGGATATGCCCTTCGGCATAGCGGGCGCTGCTGGTCAGGTCCACCAGAATCAGTTCGCGGGCGTCGAGACGGGGGAGCAAGTCGCTCGGCTCGATCACCAGCGGCAAGCCAGAGAAGTCAGACATGTGAGGTCTCCAGAACACAAAGGGGAGGATTGTAGCGCAGCGTCATTGGCCGCGGTGGCTAAAGCTGTGCAGTGCCTTTTCGATGCACTGCGCGGTTTTGCCGAAGGCTTGCACGGTGATTTCAGAGAACGGCCCGCCGCTCTGATCCGCCACCACAATCATGATCACCCGACCATTATTGACCAGTGAACGCAGCAGCAAGTGTTCGCCGCCGAACTGTGAGCGCAGGCTGGCCGGTAACAGGGCGGAAAATTGTGCGTTGTTGGTCGGCGTCAGGCGTACCTGGGCCTGCTGCGAGAGCAGGCGTTGCAGCACGGTGCTCTGGCTGACGACGAAGTTCAGACCGGCCACTTCTTTTGACAGCCCGGCCGTCTGGTGCACTCGCAGATTGTCATGGGTGCGGTCGGCCATCAGGATCATCACCCGACGCATGCCGCACGCGACCAAAGCGTCCCGGGCAGAGGTGGTCAAGTGCATGGCATTGGTGAAACGACTGGGCTCGACCAGCAACTCGGCACACTGTCTGCGCCATTTCGCCAGGTCTTCGGCAGTCGGTGCCGGGGCCGGCAGCAAGCCGGCGTGAACGCGGTTCATGCCCCACGGCCAGATCAGTGAAACGGCCGGGTGCCAAAGGTCTGGCATCGCATGATGACGGGCGCTGTTGGCGGCCTGTTGGTGCAACTGCTGCTGCACTTCATCCATCGGCATTTGCAGGTAAAGACTGGTCAGGTACTGCCAGCGCTCACTGTGTGGACTGTCCCAGGCCTGTTGCGCCGACAGCGCCAGACCGTTGGCCAGCAGCACCGTATTGGCCGGTTGATTGAGCCAGCGGCGCAGGGTCGGATCGTCATCGAGGCGGTTCTGCTGGCGTAATGGATGATCGCTGTCGCGCGCGATGCGCAGCACTTTCACCAGCTCACGTTGCTCGTTGAGCAGCAGCCGATACCCCTGCTGCACCCAGATCGGCAGGCGCCAGATGTCCACGAGCGCCAGGCAGATTTCCAGCAGGCGAGCGCCGAACAATTGCTTTTCGACTTTGCGCGCCGACTCGCCTTTGTGCATGACCCGCAGCTCCCACTCTTCGAGCAACTGCGGATGGGTCAACGCCATCGGCCAAAGCGGCGAGAGAAACAGCAGGCTGCCCCAGTGGATGTCCTGCCACAGCCGCGCCAGGCGACTGGCGAAAAAACCGTTGGCCTGTTGGGTCGCGTGCTGGCTGATCAGCTGCAATTGACGCAGGGCAACCGGGATTTCGGATTGAGGTTCGGCAGGCAGGCGGGCGAGCAATTCTTCGGTGCGCTTCAAACCGAGGCGATTGATCGCCACCTCAAGGTTTTCCGCAGGCTCGGTCATGCTGCCATGGGTGTGGCGATTGGCTTCGCGAATCACGCTCAAGGCCAGCGCCGGGCTGTCCTGTATCAGTTCGGCGATATCGCGCAGGGAGCTGCGGCTGTTGGCGATGGCCTTGCAGACACGGTCATGACTGGCTTGCGGAACCGGCAGGCGCACGCCATCGAGAAGCTTGACCCAGCCTTCGAGAGTGGTTGGTTTTGGAGTTGGAACGTTCGTTTCGTTAGCCATGGTTGGACGCGATCACCGTCTGCATTACCTATGCCCGGAGCGGGCCAAATTGGCTTTTCGCCTGAACTGGCTATAGTCTGGCGCAGTTTTGCCGATAAGTAGAAGAAGAGATTTTTTAACTTCCGAATATGACCTTGAACCCGACTCAGTAAGTGCTCTCCTACCTATGGCTAAAATAATCGGCATCATCGTCGTATTCGCGAGCGTGCTCGGCGGATACGTGCTCTCCCACGGCAAAATTGCCGCCCTGATCCAGCCCTTCGAGGTGATGATTATCGGTGGTGCGGCCCTTGGTGCATTCCTGCAGGCCAACCCCGGTTACATGACGATGCACGTGCTCAAGAAGTCCTTGGGCATGTTCAGTTCGCGCTTCAACCACACGTTCTATCTGGAAGTGCTGGGCCTGATCTACGAGATCCTCAACAAGAGCCGCCGCGAAGGCATGATGGCAATCGAAGGCGACATCGAAGATGCCGCTGCGAGCCCGATTTTCGCCAAGTACCCGGCTGTGCTCAAAGACGAACGCATGACCGCGTTCATCTGTGATTACCTGCGCATCATGTCCTCCGGCAACATGGCTCCCCATGAGCTTGAAGGCCTGTTCGACATGGAGCTTTACAGCCTCAAGGAAGACCTCGAGCATCCGTCCCACGCGGTAAACGGCATTGCCGACGCCATGCCTGGTTTCGGTATCGTCGCGGCGGTACTCGGTATCGTGGTGACCATGGCTTCCCTGGGTGAGGGCGATCAGAAATCCATCGGCCTGCACGTCGGTGCGGCCCTCGTCGGTACCTTCTTCGGTATTCTCGCGGCGTACGGTTTCTTCGGTCCGCTGGCCCACTCCCTGGCTCACGATGCCAAGGAAGAACTCAACGTCTACGAAGCCATCAAGGCCTCGCTGGTCGCTTCGGCTTCCGGTATGCCGCCATCGCTGGCGGTAGAGTTCGGTCGCAAGGTTCTGTACCCGGCGCACCGTCCTAGCTTTGCTGAGCTGGAACAAGCGGTTCGCGGTCGTTAAGTCATGGAAAATAACCAGCCGATAATCATCAAGCGCGTCAAGCGCATCGCCGGCGGGCATCACGGGGGCGCCTGGAAAATCGCCTTCGCGGACTTCGCGACGGCGATGATGGCGTTCTTCCTGGTGCTGTGGCTGCTGTCCACCGCAACACCCGAACAGAAGATCGCCATCGCCGGTTACTTCAAGGACCCGGTCGGCTTTTCCGAAAGCGGCACGCCGTACATCATCGATCTGGGCGGCACGCCGACCCTGGCGCCGGAGAACACCCTCAACCCCGAGGTGAAATCTCAGCCGCAGCCAGACAAGGTGACCATCGACGCCGAGCAGGTTGAAGGCATGGCCGAACAGGTCGAGAAGGAACGTCTCGAACTGTTGCTGCAAGAACTGCAGAACAAGGTCGAAGAGAACCCGCAACTCAAGAAATTCAAAGACCAGATCCTGTTCGAGATCACGCCGGACGGTTTGCGCATCCAGATCGTGGACGCCGAAAATCGGCCGATGTTCGACTCCGGCAGTGCCCGTCTGAAGCCGTACTTCGAAGACATCCTGCTGGCCATGGCTGACACCATCAAAGCGGTGCCGAACAAGATCAGCATCAGCGGCCACACCGATGCCAAGCCGTACACGGGCACCGGTGACTTTGGTAACTGGGAGCTCTCGGCCAACCGTGCCAACGCGGCACGTCGTGCGCTGATCGCTGGCAGCTATCCTGATGCACAGGTGGCGCGGGTCGTCGGTTATGCCTCGTCGGCGTTGTTCGATCGCGAGCACCCGTTCAATCCGGTCAATCGCCGTATCGACATTATTGTGCTGACCAAGAAAGCCCAGCGTGCCATCGAAGGTTCGCAAGGTGCGGAGCCGGCTTCAGAACCAACGCCGACGCAAGGGCAGGGCGGCCCGGGCGAAGTGCCCGCCACGCCAGTCGATCCGAATGCGTTGCCGGCGGATAAAGAACCGTTGCCGGCGCATGAGCTTCGCGAGCGGTTGAATCTGTTTGATAATCCGGCACCGAAACCGGGTGAGCCGCCCAAGCAGTGACCCATGAAAAAGCCGACAGTGATGTCGGCTTTTTTGTGCCTGTCGTTTGTGCGTCGGGAGATTGCCTGCGGTTCATTGAGCGCCGATCCCCCGTTGGGAAACGTCCTTCGTGGGTTGGGGACCGTTCCTACATCTATCCGATAATCCCCTTGGTAGGGTGCTCGCCAATTTCGCGTGCACAGACCATGGACGGTTTGGACATCGCGCTTCATCTCCTCTTTGCTTAAGGATAAGCGTATGTTCGGATCGGCCAATACGGCGCACTTCGCGCTGCACATTCCCACTGTTCGTAACGATTTCAAAGTCCTCGCCTTTGACGGTGTTGAGGCCATCAGTGCTTTGTATGCGATCCAGGTTGAACTGGTCAGCGAAAATCCTGATTTCGATCTGGAGAGTCTGCTCAGCCAACCTGCATTCCTCCAGTTCGGTCTTAACGGCGAAGGCCTTCATGGCCATATCGAAGAGGTGTTCGTCGGTGAACCCGGTAAACGCCTGACCCGTTATCACCTGACCCTTGTACCGACGCTGCACTACTTGCAGTTCAGCTACGACCAACGGATTTTCCAGAACCTGACGGTGCCGCAAATTATTGCTCAGGTGCTCAAAGGTCACGGCATTCAGGCCGATGCGTTTGCGTTCCATGTCAGCACCAGCCCCGAGCGCGAATACTGCACGCAATATGGGGAAAGCGATTTCGAGCTAGTCCAGCGCCTGTGCGCCGAGGACGGCATCGCATGGCATCACCAGCATTCGGCAGACGGTCATGTGCTGGTGTTCACCGACGACCAGACCTGGTTCCCCAAACTGGGCGAAACCCCTTACCAACAAGACTCCGGCATGGTGGCGGACAACCCGGTCGTCAGCCAGTTTTCCACGGGTTTTCGCAGCCGAACCAGCACGACAACGCGTCGGCACTACGACTTTCAACGCCCGAGTCTGTTGCTGGAAAGCCGCTTCACTGCCGAGTTCAGCCCTGAGCTCGAAGACTATCGCTACCCCGCATTGATCGAGAACGAAAAACGCGGCAAACAACTCGCTCGCCAGGCCTTGGAGCGTCACCGTGCCGATTACCAGTTGGTCGAGGGCAACAGCGATCAGCCGACTCTGCGCTGCGGTCACTTGTTCGACTTGACAGAGCATCCGCGCGAAGGCTGCAACGATTTGTGGTTATTGCTCAACGTGACACACGCTGGAAAACAGCCTCAGTCACTGGAAGAGGCCATCACCAGCGACGTCAAACCTGAAGACGGCTTTACCCAGGGCTATTGCAACAGCTTCAGCGTCATTCCGTGGGACGTGTTTTACCGGCCGCCGATGCGTACAAGAAAAACGCTGCTGGTCAGCCAGACTGCCCGTGTGACCGGACCGGTCGGCGAGGAGATCTATTGCGATGAGTATGGTCGCGTCAAAGTCGAATTTCATTGGGACAGGGCCGAACTCAACAGTGAAAAAAGCAGTTGCTGGCTGCGGGTATCGACCAACTGGGCAGGTAAAAATTTTGGCGCGGTGACCATTCCGCGTATCGGCATGGAAGTCGCCGTCACTTTTCTGGACGGCAATCCCGATAATCCGCTCATTACCGGGTGCGTGCCGAACAAGGTCAATGCGGTGCCATACCCCTTGCCCGAGCACAAAACCAAAACCGTATTGCGCAGCTACAGTTCCCCGAAAACAGGCGGTTACAACGAACTGTCGATTGAAGACCGCGCCGGGCAGGAAAAAATCTACCTGCGCGCCGAACGCGACCTCGACCAACTGATCCTCAACGACAGCGACACCAAGATTGGCAACGACCGCCGCGAACAGATCACCCGCGACAGCCACAGCCTGATCGGTAACGACCGCTTCGAACAGGTGGACAACCACAGCACTAGCCTGATCAAGGGCGACGAATTGCACACCACCCAAGGTGCTCGCAACACAGTGATCGGCGGCAACGAGGTGATCTCTATCACCGGCAACAGCAGCACAACAGCGGATGGCACGCTCGTGATTCAGGCTGGACCGCACGCTCATGTCACTGCCGCCAATGTGGTGATAAAGGGTGACCAGAGCTTGACGTGGGAATGTGGCGGTCACCACATCATCATCAACGCAAGCGGGATATTCAGCAGCGTGGCCATTGTCGTGGGTGGTTCACCGCTAACTGGCCTACCCGGGCAGGCGGCACTGTCAGCAGCTCCCCAAGCCGCCGAAGCTGTGGTTATCGACACCCTTCCCATGGAAGCGCTACTCAAACAGAACATCGTCTTTCGTGAGGCCGATTCCGGCATTTGCCCGGTATGCACCGTCGCCCAGGAAACCCAGGAAGCACAGAGGGGTGAAGTATGACCCCGGTCGTCCCGAACAAAGGATTGCTCCTGCTTGATGGCGCCCAGTACGAAGGCGCTATCGATTGGCTTAACGAGCACTACGCCGCAGATTCTCCTCAGTCGCTATTCAAGGGGACCGCTTATGAGCCGATCAGCGCAGCAGGGCCTTTTCTGCTGAATGCCTCGATTGGCAGCGCAGCCTATGCCGCGTGGTGGGGCGGCACCGACTTGCAACACGGTGTTTGGCTAGCTTCTCCCCTGAGCATTCAGCAATTGCTCCCGATCCTGCAACGTCGCTTGCGCATTTTTGATGAATACCAGCGAGAGCTGTGGTTGCGCCTTGCGGATGGCTCGGTTCTGCGACGCGCCTGTTTAGCGGGAGCGCAATGGCCAGCAGGCTTTTGGTTTGGTGTGGAAAGCGTCTGGCTACGCCATGGCAACGCGCCAGTGTGCGCTTGGGAAAACGAAGCGCCGGAATTCGACTCAGCACCGGCCAATAAAGGTCTGGCCGCGCAAATTACCTTGCCTGAGCCGCTTCTGCATGCGCTGAGCCTTCCCGCCAACCCGGAGAAAAAACCATGAGTGCCAAGAATAAAATCCGCGTTGGAACCTGCCCGCTGTTCGCTGCCGTTTTGCCCCTGCGATACGCCCTCGGCCCAACCGTCGCTGTCGATAGCGATGCCTACGACTTGCCAGCGTTGAGCGGCTCGTTTCCCGAGTTGGGGCCTCGTCATCCTGACTTGACCGGGCACGCGCTCAATTACACCTCGCGTTTGTTGCGCGACGGTTGGCTCTACGTCTGGGAGAGCAGCCCACCCAAGTTGGTGGAGTATCAGGTCGAAAAAGCTCAGCTCACCCAAACCCCGCGTGCGGGCAGGGTGATCGACACCCGGGTCAAACCGCATCTGGTGTTAAGAGCTGGCGACCCTGCCGGATTGGTCTGGTCGCCCGTTCGCTGGAGTGAGGCGCAATACCAGGCCGCCAGAAAAGACCCCGCGGTGCGTCAGCGCATCATGCGCAGTTTTGTGCCGGGTGTTGCGCCGTTCAGTGGCAAGGTCGACACCGTCACCAAGCAGATTGGCGAATACACCGATGCGACGAGCTATGGCTGGAGCGCGGAGCCCGAAACGGAGCACGCACCCGACTGGTTGAAAGTGCTCAAACAGATGGGGCGTTGCGAACAGCAGACCTTCGCCGTCATAGATGATGCATGGGGCGTGCTGCTCGACCTCGCCGCATTGATGCGTGTCCGTAAAGAAGCATTCGACAGTTACCAGGAACATCACGCTGAAACGTGGGCGATGGCCAGTGTCATCAAGTCACTGAGCGAAGGCGACCGCCAACTGAAGGCACAGTTGCCGTCCATCACTCGCTATGACGAACTTCAGCGGGCGTGGAAAGATCAAGAAACCCAGAACGACCGGTATACCGCCGACACGCGGCGTCTGGCCCAACTCTGGGTGGCGTGGTTCAACACCCTGCAATTGGCTGGACCGTCGAGCATGGACACGGCTTGCGGCCATTTCGACATCACTCAGTCGATGGCGCGTGAGGCACTGGAATTGCATTTCGCCGAAGCCTGCCTGGGGCCGGCCAGCACCAGTGTCGGGGCCGAGGCCATTACCCTCAGTCTTGAAGGTGACAAGGCCGGTAAGCCATGGTTGCTTTGGGCATTGCTTGGGTTGCCGTCACGGCTGGGTGTTGGCGAAATCAAATACCTTGTGGACTTCAGTGATGTGGCCCGAGATAACCAGGCTGCTGTTCAAGAGGGCGCCAGCAAACTTGCCAGAGCCTTTGGTTATGCTGATGCGCTGAACAAAACCGCCGACAAACTGAAGCAACACAAGCCGGCCTCAAGCGTTGAGGCTTTGTTTCTGTCCATAGCCCCGGTGGCTGGGCTGCAATTGCATCAGAGTGAAAATGCCAGTGGTGCGGCTGGGCGTTTGTACATGGCGGCAGCACTAGCCCGTAGCGATCAGCGCATCCAGACCTCGGGTGTCACATCGCGTCAGTTAGGCGAGTGGTACAGCGATCTAATGGGGACGCGGCCTGCGGTGCCTGCTCAATTAAATGTCGCACCACTGGCTAGCGGAGTGGCTGATGGTATTCCGTTCATGCATTTGGTCCCGGCCAGCACCAAGCTGCCACCATTACCGGCGAATCTGGCGGCGGGGGTTGAGCTGAGTGGTTTGTTTGATTTGAAAGGCGCGCTCAGTAAAGCGCCGATCAAATCGATTGTAACGTTGGTGGCGGGGGTGAATTTTGTTTGGGCTACGGAGCAGTTTGCCGGCCATTTAACAGCCAAAGGTGGATTCGGTGTCGCAGGGGCTCTGGTTGGTGTTGGTGCTGCAACAGCCGCCGTGCTTCAGAGGGTGGCCGAGGTTGATTGGGAATCAGCCGTCCGCCAAAGCGGTAGCGTCTCAATTTCATCACGACTACTTTTGGTCAAGGCTTTGGGGCGCGCTGCAGCTGCTGCTTTGGCGCAAGGCCTCTTTCTGGCGTTCGACGTCGTGCTTTATGGGATTGACGCCTTTGAGGCCTACAAAGCGGGCGATTTCGACACGATGGCCGCGAATTTGACGGTAGCAGGTGCTTCGCTGGCCAGTATCAAGCTCCAGGTCCAGGCCTTCCGGGCACTACGAGTCGCGCGGGCTGCTGTAATCGCAGGGGATGTGGCGACTATTGCCAGAGGAGTCAACGTGGTGCCCCATTTGGGAGCCAAGTTATTGGGTTTAGCCGTTTTAATTGTGGGCGGAGTTATCGCCCGTCTTTATACGACTGACTCGTCGCTAGAAAAATGGGTGAAGAGCAGCCGTTTCGGCATACGTCCCGACGACACCTGGTCCCACGACTATGCGCTGTCCATGGATAAGCTGTACCCAGTTCTGTTTCCCATCAGCTTTGACGCCTGCCGGTTGGCAGAAATGCATCCCTATCAAGGACAAGTAACCTCCACCTACCTAATGCTGAAACTGCCGGGAGAAAATGTGCAACTGACCGACGCCATGATTCACTTCAAGGGTGTCGAAGTCTGGGGCGATACACTCGGCTATCATTCCGATCAGATCAAAAAGGTTGAATGGACGGGCAAAGACTTTGCTAGACACAGCGGTACCCGTATTCCTGTATCCGCCGGCATTACTCCTTACCGCCGTGTTTACCATGAGGATGGAGTAAGGGACTTGAAGTGTATTGAGGGAGAATTGATCTATTCCCCACAAGATGGGCTGACGCTACCCGCGGTAAAAATCATGGAGCGAGCATGGATATGAGTACGCAAGAGGCACATCGCCACAGTGCTACCCCCACAGTCATGCTGGCAGCGGACAAACCGACTGGTGAACAGCCGATGGAGCTGTTTATTACCGATGAGCACACCGAGCATTACTTGGCGTTACAAACAGGAGGTGAATTTGATAGAGGGGCAATGGCCGGGCTCTGTGGGTGGGTTTTCATTGGTTGTATAGCCGTAGGAATTTACAGTCTTATTCAAAGCGCCGAACTGAAGGGGCTGTACATAATGCTTGGAATTGGTTTGCCGATGTTTTTGGTGCCGTTCCTATGGGAAGTCCTTCGTCCATTACCTCTTCCAATTTTGTTTAACCGCCGCACCCGTGAAGTGTATTTCGATCACGACGGCGACCTGTACCACGCCCCGTGGGATGGCATTTCAGCCGTTGCCAATGAGTTTCAACTGGTAGGCACTCAAATCGGTGGCATGCAAAACGCTTCGTTGGAAATTCGCATGTGGAAGTTTGAAGATCCGGCAACGGCGCTGATGGTCAGCCTTGGTCCACCCTTCGGCAAGTCACTGGCGATGCAAAAAGGTTTTTGGGAGTACATTCGCTCCTATATGAACAATGGCCCTTATTTCGATGAGCACGGTAACCACAGTGAGTCGGATGCGTTTGTAAAAAGCCAGTTGGCCGTGCGATTCAAAATGAGCGACAGCTTCAAGCAAACACTGGCGCAGTTAAAACAGGCGAAGAACGACGCGGGTGGAAAAAACTACTTAGGCGCCAGCGATGTTGCAAAACTGATACTCGAGCCACTGCTCTACCCGCAGGACCGAATTCAAGAACTCACCTACAGTCTTGCTAAACGCCGCTCCCGCAACCTATGGCCAAAGATTGTCACTGACCGCCTTCAAGCCAATGGCCCTACCACTCGGCTTGTCGATCTGGAACACGAGCAGGGTTATGGCGTACCGAAAGAAGGTGGATCTATCCCCTATGAGCGGTAAAAAATCAAAGAAAGAGGCATTTCCGAGAAAGGTGTAGGACGACTCCGAGACGCATAAACCGGGTTTCACTTCGCTGGAGGCTCACCTATAGTTTGCCCGTCGCCGACGAATCGGTGATCGACTTTAGCCGGTCGTTACAGATGATGCACAAGCGCCCGTATAATCGTGGCGCTTTTTGCTGCCTGGCATCTACATGTCTATGGTGGCTGTGCGTGGGACACCTTCGGGTGTGCCGGGTTCATCTGTCCGGTCGGCTAACCCGCGTACAGCTACCACCCCAATTCGTTTAGCCGCGAAAGGGTGGGAGTTTCGCCTATCAGATGAGATTCAAGCCATGTCCAAATACCACCCGCTCCAAGGCAACTTCAGCGTCGGCCCGACGCTGTACATCGACACCGAAGCCCGCGCTTCCGATCTTCTTGAAACCGCCGTTCACCGACTCAAAGCCGCGCGAAATCTGCTTAACAGCGTCACCTGCCTGTGCGTCAAAGACGCCGAAGGACACGACCTGGAGCATTTCGCCAACGCTGCGCATATGTTGATCCAAGACGGTTGTGACGCCTTGGATGCCTTGGGCTGGAAGCTGGAAAAAGCCGTACTCTGAAGATCAGAAAGCCGCGATCATCGCGGCTTTTTTGTGCCTGTCAGTAACCGCGACGAATGCGGTTCTTGAGCTGGTCATGGAACAGATCGGCATCACTCTTGTAGGTGCCTCGAATGGATTCGCTGAAGGACTCCATTCCTAACGAGCGCTCCGACATGGCCTCTTTGCGGTAGGCATCGATGAAAAAGTCGAGATCGGTATCACCACTCAGCTTCGGCCATTTATCGAGGTACAGCGGCAGCGCGCTGGAACCGATCTTGTAAGAGCAGATCCTGCGATCACTGATGGTTGCCTCGCCGATTTCGAACGGCACCCACCAGGACATGGCGGTCTCCTGCGAAACCACCGCCAGCAAGTGCGTGCATTCGGTAATGTTGCGGGTGATGACGGCTGTAATGTCGTCGGTTTGCTGGGATTCTGTGTCCAACACGTCGAGATAGGTCTTGATGTTCGCCAGTTTCAGGCGCGCATTGATGGCCATCGCCTGGACGCGGTCGGTGTGGCGGTAACTGATAAATACAGGCATCAGAAATGTCCCTTGATCGCGAGTTCGCGGTAATAGGCGCCGAGGGCGGTGAGGCGGCAGCCGGTGGAATGGATGGCGGCGTAGTACATGTGCTCGGCGTCCACCGGTTCGATCAGGCTGTGGCGATTGCACTTTTGCAACTGGGCGAAGACTTCGCCGTGGTCCGGGTCGAACGCGGCTTCCGTAGGTTCGTAGCTGGGGTCCAGCGCAAAGACATGGCTGGGTTCCGGGAACCAGTCCTTGAGTTTGCGCAGGGTCTCTTCGGCGATCAGGGGCGTGACTTCGCGCAAGGGGACAAATTGCGAGACGTTGGTTTTGAACACCGGCCGTTGTTCCCACGCTCCCAGCGCATTGTCGACAAACGAATACACGCTGCCGGGAGTGACCTTGCCCAGTACATTGGCAGCCCCGCCGTGCAGTGCTTGTAGCAACAGCCCGGTAAAGACACCGTGACCACCACCTTCCAGCGCGACCTGTTCTTTTTTGCAGGCCGTCAGGATAGTCATGCCTTCGCCGATCATACTACTGCCGCCGCGCAACCCGCGCATGGCCGCTGCCGCGCCAGCCTGGCAGCAATCAAGAATGATGATTTTGTTCTTGATGTGGGGGGCGTTGTCCGCCCAGTTCAAAATATCGCTGATGCGTATGCCTTCTACGCCGTGTCCGAAGTCCTGGGGGATGAGCAAGCCTTCGTCGATGCTGGTATCAAACTGACCGTGGCCAGCGAAGTACAGCAGCGCCACATCACAATCGCCGGAAAACAGGCTTTGGATATGCTGCTTCATGGCCGTCAGCGAAAGGTCATCTTCGGCTGAGGTCAGCACCTTGCTGCTGAAGTTCGGCCGCCCGTTGGCGTGACGCTCCAGCACCGAGGCCATGGCCATCGCGTCGTTATTGCATCCGCTCAATGGAGAGACGTGGGCGTAATGGTTTATCCCGATGAACAATCCCTTGCGCATGGTTCAACCCGCCGCGTGAGTGCGAATGGCACTGATGATGCTGTTGGTGTTCCAGGCGCATTCGGCATGTGCGGCCTGGCGTACTACAGTAGAAATCCGCTCCGCACCAAATGGTTTGACCGCAATGATCACCTTGTCCATTCGTTTGGCGATCTCGATTTCCTTGTTGATCCACTTGCTGTAGGTCGAATACATCCCCGCCATGATCAGCACTGCCGAGCAGGGCCGGATCTTGTTTTCGATAGCTGTTTCCAGTTGTTTGTCGGTCTGCGCGCCGATGATCGGGTTGTCCGGCGGCACTGAAAAATTTTTGAACGTGAAGCCGGGTTTGGCGTTGAGCAGCCGCACGAGGTTGTCGTGGGCGTGGGGGTAGCTCCACGAGTGGCTGATGAACAAATGATAGGTTTGCATGGATGTCCCTCGGTATCGCCGGAATGCGAAGAGGGCTTGAATGTATGCACTTGGATGGCAGCAACAAGGCCTGCGCGGTTAAAGAGACGGGTCCTTCAAACAGGCGCGCAAATGTCCTACAGAGATGTCTGACGTTTAAAAGGCGGGGGATTTGCAGGTCGCAACGAACAGCCCGCCGCCCCGTTTGCATCGGAGCGGCTGGAGTGTCTGTTTAGTAGCTGGTTTCCGGCAAACTGGCGATGATCGAGCGGTAGCTGTTCATCCGTTGCTGCTGCACGCGACCCTCTTCCAGGGCCTTGAGCAGGGCGCAACCCGGCTCGCGGTCGTGCTTGCAGTCGCGGAAGCGGCAGGTGCCGATCAGGTCGTTGAACTCGATGAAGCCGGCTTCGACGTCGGCACGGCTGACGTGGCCCAGGCCGAATTCGCGGATACCCGGGGAGTCGATCAGCTCACCGCCACCGGGGAAGTGGAACAACCGCGCGGTAGTGGTGGTGTGAGTGCCCTGGCCGGACAACTCGGACAGCGGGCCGACACGGGCTTCGACTTCCGGCAACAGGCTGTTGACCAACGAAGACTTGCCGACGCCGGATTGGCCGACGAACACGCTGATGCGCCCGTCCAGCTGTTCTTGCAGTTGCTCCATGCCGTTGCCGTGGTGCGCCGACACTTCCAGCACCGGGTAACCCAGCGTGCGGTAAACCGCCAGCAAGGCATTCAACGCCGGGGCGTTCTGCTCGTCGATCAAGTCGAACTTGTTGAGCAACAGCAGCGGCCGAATCCCTGCGTGCTCGGCGGCGACCAGATAGCGGTCGATCAGGTTCGCGTGAGGCTCGGGCAGCGGCGCGAAGACGATGACGATCATGTCGACGTTGGCGGCTACAGGTTTGAGCTGACCACGGCTGTCCGGACGGCAGAGTTCGGTTTTACGCGGCAGTTGCGCCACGATCACGCCGATGCCCTGGTTGCCGGCACGCCAGACCACCTGATCGCCGGTCACCAGCGCCGGCAGGTTGGCGCGCAAGTGACAGCGGAACACCTGGCCGGCCAAATCGCCATCGAGGGCTTCGACTTCGACCTGCACACCGAAGTGCGCGATCACCAGGCCGGTCTGTTCCGGACCCAGGTCGCCACCCTCAAGTGCCTCGACAGCCGAGGACTCGCGTTTGGCGGCGCGGGCAGCGCGTTCGCCCTGAATCTTTTCGATGCGCCAGTTTTGACGACGATTGAGTTGGCGTTTGGCCATGGGTGTTCCGTATCAAGAATGCAGCGATTAGGTAAAACGGCCGCGAGTTTAGCACGCCCGGCCACCGGCCTAGGCTAAACTGCGCAGCATTGCCTAGGAGCCGACACATGCAAAATCCGCAGAATCTGATCTGGATCGACCTGGAAATGACCGGTCTGAACCCTGATACCGACGTCATCATCGAGATGGCCACCATCGTCACCGACAGTGACCTGAACACTTTGGCCGAAGGCCCGGTGATTGCCATCCACCACAGCGACGAAATTCTCGCCGGCATGGACGAGTGGAACACCCGTCAACATGGCGGCTCCGGGCTGACCCAACGGGTTCGCGACAGCCGCATCAGCATGGCCGAAGCCGAAGCCGAGACCATTGCCTTCCTGGAAAAATGGGTGCCGAAAGGCAAGTCGCCGATCTGCGGCAACAGCATCTGCCAGGACCGTCGCTTCCTTTATACCCACATGAAATCCCTGGAAAGCTTCTTCCACTACCGCAACCTTGACGTGTCGACGCTGAAAGAATTGGCCGCACGCTGGGCGCCGGACGTGCGCGACAGCTTCAAAAAGGGCAGCACTCACCTGGCCCTGGACGACATTCGCGAATCGATTGCCGAGCTGCAACACTACCGCAAGCATTTCATCAAGTTCTGATCCGGCAACCCGGTCCCTGTAGGAGCTGTCGAGTGAAACGAGGCTGCGATCTTTTGATTTTGCTTTTAAAACAAGATCAAAAGATCGCAGCCTCGTTTCACTCGACAGCTCCTACAGGGGGCGCGTAACGGCTGCCCTCTTTTGGGGCCTCAGTGAAGTGAGTAGACTGCGCGCCTTCTTGCAAGGACCGCCACCATGTTGCTGATGCTTTACCTGATCGCCATTACCGCCGAAGCCATGACCGGTGCCCTGTCTGCCGGTCGTCGCGGGATGGACTGGTTTGGCGTGGTGCTGATTGCCTGCATCACGGCTTTGGGTGGGGGGTCGGTGCGTGACGTGTTGCTCGGTCACTACCCGTTGACGTGGGTCAAGCACCCGGAATACCTGGTGCTGACCTCGGTGGCGGCGATGTTCACGGTGTTCGCTGCGCGCTGGATGCGCCACCTGCGCTCGCTGTTTCTGGTGCTCGACGCCGTGGGCCTGGTGGCGTTCACGCTGATCGGCTGCATGACCGCGCTGGAAATGGGTCACGGCATGCTCGTG
Source organism: Pseudomonas sp. ANT_J28 (assembly GCF_008370005.1). Taxonomy (NCBI): domain Bacteria; kingdom Pseudomonadati; phylum Pseudomonadota; class Gammaproteobacteria; order Pseudomonadales; family Pseudomonadaceae; genus Pseudomonas; species Pseudomonas sp. ANT_J28. The sequence goes on along the minus strand of NZ_VOBM01000018.1, from coordinate 36,883 downwards.
GCTTCGGTCAGCGGCGTGATCACCGGGGTGTTCGGCGGCATCCTGCGCGACATCTTCTGCAACGACATCCCGCTGATCTTCCGCCGTGAACTCTACGCCAGCGTCTCGTTCGCGGCGGCGTGGTGCTACATGCTCTGCATCTATCTGCAACTGCCCGGCGAACAGGCGATTCTCATCACCTTGTTTGGTGGCTTCCTGCTGCGGTTACTGGCGATCCGTTTTCACTGGGAAATGCCGAAGTTCGTTTATAACGACGAAGCCTGACGTGTGGCGTGTTGCTTGAGCGCCCACTCGACATGCTCTCGCACCAACTCCGACGGGTAATCCTTGCGAGCCTTCAACGCTTCCAACACCGGAATGCTCGACGGAGCGTTCCCCAGGCCCACCGCCAGATTTCGCAGCCAGCGCTCGTAACCGGCCCGGCGTAACGGCGAGCCTTCGGTACTGCTGAGGAACTTGTCCTCGTCCCACATGAACAGTTCGGCCAACTCTGCGTTGTCCAGATTGTGTCGTGGCTTGAAGTCGCTTTCCCCGGACGGACGGGCGAAGCGGTTCCACGGGCAGACGATCTGGCAGTCATCGCAACCGAACACCCGATTGCCGATCAGTGGCCGCAAATCTTCCGGGATCGCGCTTTTCAGTTCGATGGTCAGGTAGGAAATACAGCGTCGGGCATCCAGCACGTACGGGCCGACAAAGGCGTTGGTTGGACAGATGTCGAGGCACGCTGTGCAGCGGCCGCAATGTTCGGTGGCGTGAGGAGGGTCGACGGGCAGCGGCAGGTCGACGAACAGTTCGCTGAGAAAGAAGTAACTGCCGGCCTTGCGATTCAATACCAGGGTGTTTTTGCCGATCCATCCAAGACCGGCCTGTTCCGCGATGGCTTTTTCCAGTACCGGGGCGCTGTCGACGAAGGCGCGGAAACCAAACGGGCCGATCTCGGCCTGAATTTTATCGGCCAGTTGTTGCACGCGTTTACGGATCAATTTGTGGTAATCGCGGCCCAAGGCATAGCGCGAGACGTAGGCTTTTTCTGGTTGTGCCAGACGTTTGGCCATTTCGGTGTCGCCCGGCAGGTAGTCCATGCGTAGGGAAACGACCCGAAGCGTGCCGGGCACCAGCTCTTCCGGGTGTGAGCGTTTGCTGCCGTGGGCGCCCATGTAGTCCATTTCGCCGTTGTAGCCGGCCGCGAGCCAGCGCTCCAGGTGCTGCTCATGCTCGGCCAGGTCGAGGCCGCTGATGCCAACTTGCTGAAAGCCCAGCTCGCGGCCCCAGTCCTTGATGGATTGGGCGAGGGCGGGCAGGTCTGTGGTAATTGCGGGCATGAGACGAGAGAAACCGGAGCTGAGGTGCGTATAATTCTGCCAGACATCGGAGCCCGAAGACGCATGCCGCACACTAAAGATGATTTACCCGACGCGCTGTATAGCGCCGCGCAAGTCCGAGCCCTCGATGCAAGCCTGATCGCGGCCGGCACACCGGGCTTCGAATTGATGCAGCGCGCGGCGCGGGCGACCTGGCGTGCACTGGTCCGTCATTGGCCGTCGGCGAATGAATTGAGTGTCGTGGCCGGTCATGGCAATAACGCCGGCGATGGTTATCTGGTGGCCGTGCTGGCCCGACGTGCGGGCTGGCATGTGCGGGTGTTGGCGGTCGGTGATCCCAAACGTTTACAAGGTGATGCGGCATTGGCCCATGCCGAGGCCGTGTCCGAAGGTGTCGCGGTTCAAGCCTGGAGCGCACAGTCCGAGTTGCGCGGTATCGTACTGGACGCCTTGCTCGGCACTGGTTTGACGGGTGAGGTGCGAGAGCCCTACGCGGGCGCCATCGCGGCGATCAATGGCAGCGGGTTGCCGGTTGCGGCGGTGGATATCCCTTCGGGGTTGTGCGCTGATACCGGCCGAATACTCGGCGCTGCGGTGCGGGCTGAGCTGACGGTGACATTCATCGGCCTGAAACTGGGTCTGTTCGCCGGCGATGCTGCAGACGTGGTCGGCGAGTTGGTGTTCAACGATCTGCAAGCCTCCCCCGAGTCGTTTAACGGAGTCGCCATCAGTGCGCGTCGCCTGACGGCCAGTTCCTTGCCGCGCCTGGCGGGCCGAGCTCCAACCTCTCATAAAGGCAAATTCGGCCACGTCCTGCTGATCGGCGGTGATCGTGGCTTTGGTGGCGCCATCCTGCTAAGCGCGCAAAGTGCGCTGCGTAGCGGTGCGGGCATGGTGTCCGTGGCGACGCGCAGTGAGCATGTTCCGGCCGCGCTGGCGAGAATCCCCGAAGCCATGGTGTTGGGCACTTCGTCGGCCAATCAACTGATGGAACTGCTGCAAAAGGTTTCCGTGCTGGTGGTCGGCCCAGGCTTAGGTCAGGCTTCCTGGGGGCGCAGCCTTTTGTCGGTGGCTGCCAACGCGCCGCTGCCGCAAGTCTGGGACGCCGACGCATTGAATCTGCTGGCCACAGAGCACGTGAGCTTGCCCAAGGATTGTGTGATCACTCCGCATCCTGGCGAGGCGGCGCGCTTGTTGGGGATGAGCACTGCTGAAGTGCAGGCCGATCGTCCAGCGGCGGCTCACGCCTTGAGCAAAAAATATACAGCTGTCGTGGTGCTAAAAGGTGCCGGCAGCCTGATCGCCAGCCCCGATGGGCGCCTGGCGTTGTGTCATCAGGGCCATCCGGCCATGGCCACCGCCGGTTTGGGTGATGTGCTGGCCGGTCTGGTCGGCGCGTTGCTGGCGCAAGGCATGGAGGCGTTCGACGCCGCCTGCCTGGCCGTCTGGCTGCACGCCAATGCCGGTGCGCAAGAAGGTAAATCGGGCCGTGGGCTGGCGGCCAGTGATCTGATTCCAGCCATTCGTCTGTTGTTGGAGGAGCAAGCACCGTGTCTGAAGTAACCCTGTACCTGGCTGATGAAGAGGCGATGACCGCATTTGGCGCACGCATCGCGCAAACCACCGAAGGGCACGGTCTGATTTTTCTCGAGGGAGATCTGGGAGCGGGGAAAACCACGCTGTCCCGGGGCATCATCAGGGGGCTGGGGCATAAAGGGTCGGTAAAAAGCCCTACGTTTACCCTGGTCGAACCCTACGAGATTGGTGACGTCCGGGCCTTCCATTTCGACCTCTATCGCCTGGTCGACCCTGAAGAGCTGGAGTACCTCGGCATCCGCGACTACTTCGAAGACGACGCGTTGTGCCTGATCGAGTGGCCCGAAAAGGGTGCAGGCTTTTTGCCAAAGCCCGACCTGACCATTACCATTAGCCCGCATGACAGCGGGCGTTCGCTGAAAATTTTGTCCCAGGGCTCGCGTGGCGAGTCGTGGTGTGCCGCTTTGGCATTGGAAACCAATTAAATGATGGGGTTAGGTATGCGCTTTCGCGCGATGGTAGCTGCCGTAGGATTGTTGTTTTTGGCGGTGACCGTCGACGCTGTGGCCGAGACAAAGGTCAACAGCGTTCGCCTGTGGCGGGCTCCGGACAACACACGACTGGTGTTCGACCTGACCGGTCCTGTCCAGCACAGTGTTTTTACCCTGACCTCCCCGGATCGGCTGGTTATCGACATCAATGGCGCGACCCTCGGTGCGCCGTTGAACGTCAACACTTCGAACACCCCGATCACGGCCATGCGCTCGGCTCAACGCACGCCGACCGACCTGCGGGTGGTTATCGACTTGAAAAAAGCCGTGACGCCGAAAAGTTTTACCCTGGCGCCAAACGCCCAGTACGGCAATCGCCTGGTGGTCGACTTGTTCGATAACGCCGCCGACGCCGCGCCAATTCCGGTGCCGACCAACGTTGCGACGGTAGCCCCGGTACCGGTCACTCCGGTGGAGCCTGCGGTGAAGCTGCCGCCAGCACCGGCCGGCAAGCGCGACATTATTGTAGTCATCGATGCCGGTCACGGCGGCGAAGACCCGGGAGCCTCGGGCTCTCGCGGTCAGCGCGAGAAAGACGTGGTGCTGGCCATCGCCCGCGAACTGCAGCGTCAGGTCAGCGGCATGAAAGGCTTCCGCGCCGAACTGACCCGCACCGGCGACTACTTCATCCCATTGCGTGGCCGTACCGAAATCGCCCGCAAGAAGGGCGCCGACCTGTTCGTTTCGATTCACGCCGACGCCGCGCCTTCGGCCGCAGCCTTCGGTGCCTCGGTGTTCGCCCTGTCTGATCGCGGTGCTACCTCGGAAACGGCCCGCTGGCTGGCCGACAGCGAAAACCGTTCCGACTTGATCGGCGGTGCCGGCAACGTCAGCCTCGACGACAAGGACCGCATGCTGGCGGGCGTGCTGCTCGATCTGTCGATGACCGCGTCACTGACCTCCAGCCTGAACGTCGGCCAAAAGGTTCTGAGCAACATCGGCCGCGTCACGCCGCTGCACAAACAGCGCGTGGAACAGGCCGGGTTCATGGTGCTGAAGTCGCCGGACATTCCATCGATCCTGGTGGAAACCGGGTTCATCTCCAACGCCAACGAAGCGTCCAAGCTTGCTGCAGCGAATCACCAGCAAGCGTTGGCGCGTTCGATCAGCAGCGGCGTGCGTCAGTTCTTCCAGCAGAATCCGCCACCGGGCACCTACATCGCCTGGCTGCGTGATTCCGGCAAAATCGTTCAAGGTCCACGTGACCATCGGGTAAGCCCGGGCGAGACCCTGGCAATGATCGCCGTGCGTTATCAGGTGTCCCCTGCCACCCTGCGCAGCGCCAACAACCTGCAGAGTGACGAGCTGAAAATCGGTCAGACCCTGACCATTCCCGGCACTGAACTGGCGGCCAAAGAATGAACCAGGTGCTGACCAACACGGCTCGCATCGAGCTGCTCAGCCCGCGACTGGCGAACCAGATTGCCGCCGGTGAGGTGGTTGAGCGTCCGGCTTCGGTGATCAAGGAGTTGCTGGAAAACAGCCTCGACTCCGGCGCCAAGCGTATCGATGTCGATGTGGAGCAGGGCGGCGTCAAGCTGCTGCGGGTGCGCGACGATGGCAGCGGCATTTCTGCCGATGACCTGCCGCTGGCTTTGGCGCGTCACGCCACCAGCAAGATCCGCAATCTGGAAGACCTCGAGCAGGTCATGAGCCTCGGGTTTCGCGGTGAGGCCCTGGCATCCATCAGCTCCGTGGCGCGTCTGACCCTCACCTCTCGCACTAAAGAGGCCGATCAGGCCTGGCAGGTTGAAACCGAAGGCCGGGACATGGCGCCTCGCGTGCAACCAGCGGCCCATCCGGTGGGCACGTCGGTGGAAGTGCGCGACCTGTTCTTCAACACCCCGGCGCGGCGCAAATTCCTCAAGACCGAAAAAACCGAATTCGATCACCTGCAAGAAGTGATCAAGCGTCTGGCCCTGGCGCGTTTTGACGTGGCGTTCCATTTGCGCCACAACGGCAAAACCATCCTCAGCCTGCACGAAGCCCATGACGACGCGGCCCGTGCCCGACGTGTGGCGGCGATTTGCGGTTCGGGTTTCCTCGAGCAGGCACTGCCGATCGAGATCGAGCGCAATGGCCTGCATTTGTGGGGTTGGGTCGGCTTGCCGACGTTCAACCGCAGCCAGGCAGACTTGCAGTATTTCTTTGTGAACGGCCGTGCGGTACGCGACAAACTGGTGGCTCACGCGGTGCGTCAGGCCTATCGCGACGTGCTGTTCAACGGTCGGCACCCGACATTCGTACTGTTTTTCGAAGTCGATCCTGCAGGCGTTGATGTCAACGTGCACCCGACCAAGCACGAAGTGCGCTTCCGTGACGGGCGCATGGTTCACGATTTCCTCTATGGCACCCTGCACCGCGCCTTGGGCGATGTGCGGCCGGAAGACCATCTGGCCGCGCCTGTCGCGACGGCCATCGTTCGACCGACCGGCATTGATGCTGGTGAGTTCGGTCCGCAAGGCGAAATGCGTCTGGCGGCCAATGCCTTGCTGGAACAGCCTCAGGCCCAGCCGTCGTTCAATACGCCGGCAGGCTCGGGCGCTGGTGCCGGTTATCAATATCAGTATTCGCCGCGACCTCAATCGGGTGTGCCTGTGGCTGAAGCTCAGGCTGCCTACCGCGAGTTTTTTGCGCCGTTGCCCGAAGCCAATGCGGTCGCGTTACCGGCCGGGCAGGACGATGTTCCGCCGCTGGGTTATGCACTGGCGCAGCTCAAAGGCATCTACATTCTTTCGGAAAACGCCCAGGGCCTGGTGCTGGTGGACATGCATGCTGCTCACGAGCGAATCATGTACGAACGCCTGAAAATCGCCATGGCCAGCGAAGGCCTGAGCGGTCAGCCGCTGCTGGTGCCGGAGTCTCTGGCGGTCAGTCAGCGTGAAGCCGATTGCGCCGAAGAACACGTCGCGTGGTTCCAGCGCCTGGGCTTTGAATTGCAACGTCTGGGCCCGGAGTCCCTGGCCATCCGGCAGATTCCAGCCTTGCTCAAGCAAGCTGAAGCCAATCGATTGGTCAGTGATGTTCTGGCGGATCTGATGGAATACGGCACCAGCGACCGGATTCAGGCGCACCTGAACGAACTGCTCGGGACCATGGCCTGCCACGGCGCGATTCGTGCGAATCGGCGTCTGGCCCTGCCGGAAATGAACGGTCTGCTGCGGGACATGGAAAACACCGAACGCAGCGGTCAATGCAACCATGGCCGACCGACCTGGACCCAACTGGGCCTGGACGATCTGGACAAACTGTTCTTGCGCGGTCGTTGATGAACCAGCTCCCTCCTGCGATTTTCCTGATGGGGCCGACCGCCGCCGGCAAGACCGACCTGGCTATCGAACTCACCAAAGTCTTGCCTTGCGAGCTGATCAGCGTCGATTCGGCGCTGGTCTACCGTGGTATGGATATCGGCACCGCCAAGCCTTCAAAAGAGCTTCTGGCTGAATTTCCACACCGGTTGATCGATATTCTCGACCCGGCAGAGAGCTATTCGGCCGCCGATTTCCGTCGTGACGCCCTCGAAGCCATGGCCGAGATCACCGCGCGGGGCAAAATTCCGCTGCTGGTGGGCGGCACAATGCTCTATTACAAGGCTTTGGTTGAAGGTCTGGCAGACATGCCAGCGGCTGACCCGGCCATTCGCGCACAGATTGAAGAAGAAGCTGCACGCCTTGGCTGGCAAGCCGTGCACGATCAACTGGCAGTCATCGATCCGGAATCCGCCGCGCGTATTCATCCGAACGATCCGCAGCGACTCAGTCGAGCGTTGGAAGTTTATCGTGTCAGTGGTCAGAGCATGACTGCACTAAGGTTGCGACAATCTGCGCAAAGTACTGAAGCAGCCGCTTCGGGACTGCAACAATTGCCCTATACTGTCGCGAACTTGGCCATTGCTCCGGCAAATCGTCAGGTATTGCACGAGCGAATTAAACAAAGATTCACGAATATGTTGGAACAGGGATTCATTGACGAGGTCGTAGCCCTGCGTAAGCGAAGTGACCTGCATGCCGGGTTGCCGTCTATACGTGCAGTAGGCTACCGACAAGTCTGGGACTACCTGGATGGCAAGCTGACGCAAGCCGAGATGCAGGAGCGTGGAATCATTGCTACGCGCCAATTGGCGAAGCGCCAGTTCACCTGGCTGCGCAGTTGGGCTGATTTACACTGGTTGGACAGCCTCGATTGCGACAATCTGCCGCGCGCCTTGAAATACCTTGGGACCATCTCCATATTGAGCTGAGTCCTTGCATTTGCCGTCTATCCTTGGGGGTGTGACGGCCACAAGCCATTTGTTTACCTATTTTTTATATTGAATCCTTAAAGGAGTGCGGCACATGTCAAAAGGGCATTCGCTACAAGACCCTTACTTGAATACTTTACGTAAAGAGAAAGTGGGGGTTTCCATCTACCTGGTCAACGGGATCAAACTGCAAGGCACGATCGAGTCTTTCGACCAGTTCGTTATCCTGCTGAAAAACACCGTCAGCCAGATGGTTTACAAACACGCTATCTCTACAGTGGTGCCGGTTCGTCCAATTCGTCTGCCTAGCGCAACCGAATCCGAAGCAGGTGACGCTGAGCCAGGTAACGCCTGATAGGAGTCTCCTTTGTTCTTTGAGCGCCACGGTGGTGGTGAGCGAGTAATCCTCGTTCACTTGGATGGACAGGACCCTGAGGCGCGCGAAGATCCGCAGGAGTTTCAGGAGTTGGCTAATTCGGCCGGCGCCGAGACCGTCGCGTTTTTCAACGTGCCGCGTCATCGGCCAACCGCCAAATTCCTGATTGGCAGCGGCAAGGTCGAGGAACTGCGCGACCTGGTCCATGCCGAAAAGGCAGATCTGGTCATCTTCAATCACATCCTCACGCCCAGTCAGGAACGTAACCTCGAACGTGTTTTCGAGTGTCGCGTGATCGACCGTACCGGTCTGATTCTCGATATTTTCGCCCAACGTGCCCGTACCCATGAAGGCAAGCTCCAGGTCGAACTGGCCCAGCTTGACCACATGAGCACTCGGCTGGTTCGCGGCTGGACCCACCTTGAGCGTCAAGGTGGCGGTATCGGTATGCGTGGCCCGGGCGAAACCCAGTTGGAAACCGACCGCCGTTTGCTGCGGGTTCGCCTGCGACAGATCAAGGGCCGGCTGGAAAAAGTGCGCAGTCAGCGCGAGCAGTCGCGACGCGGCCGTTCGCGTGCGGATATTCCTACCGTGTCCCTGGTGGGGTATACCAACGCCGGCAAATCCACGCTCTTCAACAACGTGACGAAATCCGACGTGTACGCGGCTGACCAGTTGTTCGCCACGCTGGACCCGACCTTGCGCCGTTTGGAGCTCGACGACCTGGGGCCGATTGTTCTGGCCGACACGGTGGGTTTCATACGCCACTTGCCCCACAAACTGGTCGAGGCATTTCGGTCTACGCTCGAAGAGTCGAGCAACTCAGACCTGCTGTTGCACGTGATCGATGCGGCCGAACCGGATCGCATGTTGCAGATCGAGCAGGTGATGGTGGTGCTGGGCGAGATCGGAGCCCAGGACTTGCCGATCCTCGAGGTCTATAACAAACTCGATTTGCTTGAAGGCGTTGAGCCACAAATCCAGCGCGACGAAAACGGCAAGCCCCAACGGGTCTGGCTGTCGGCGCGTGATGGAAGTGGTCTGGAATTGCTTGAGCAAGCCATTTCCGAGTTGCTGGGCGGTGATTTGTTTGTTGGCACCTTGCGCTTGCCGCAACGTTTTGCTCGACTGCGTGCGCAGTTTTTCGAACTCGGTGCGGTGCAGAAAGAAGAACACGACGAAGAAGGCATCAGCCTGCTGGCCGTTCGCTTGCCGCGGGTCGAGTTGAATCGACTGGTGAGCCGCGAAGGTCTGCAGCCGATGGAGTTCATCGAGCAACACACTTTGCAATAAAAGCCTGGAAAAGCGGTTGTGCCGTGGTGACAGGCATTCTGTAGCATTGGTCGGCGCGCCGTGGGTGCGTCTTTGCTTTATCAGATGGAGAGCGCTATGGCTTGGAATGAGCCGGGTGGCAACTCGAATAATCAGGATCCTTGGGGTGGCAAACGCCGCAATAACGGCGACCGCAAGGGACCACCGGATCTCGACGAGGCCTTCCGAAAGCTGCAGGAAAGCCTGAACGGGTTGTTCGGTGGTGGTAAGAAACGCGGTGATGACGGTGGCGGTTCGGGCAGGAGTGGCGGCTTCGGCGGTCTGCTCGGCATCGGCCTGGTCGTGTTGGCGGCCGTGTGGCTGTACAGCGCGGTCTATGTAGTCGACGAGCAGGAGCAGGCCGTGGTGCTGCGCTTCGGCAAGTACTACGAAACCGTCGGCCCGGGCCTGAACATCTATTTCCCTCCGATCGATCGCAAGTACCTGGAAAACGTCACGCGTGAGCGTGCCTATACCAAGCAGGGTCAAATGCTGACTGAAGACGAGAACATCGTCGAAGTGCCGCTGACCGTGCAGTACAAGATCAGCAACCTGCAAGACTTCGTGCTGAGCGTTGATCAGCCGGAAATCAGCCTGCAGCACGCGACCGAAAGTGCCTTGCGCCATGTGGTGGGTTCCACCGCTATGGATCAGGTGCTGACCGAAGGTCGTGAATTGATGGCCAGCGAAATCAAGGAGCGTCTGCAACGCTTCATGGATACCTATCGCACCGGTATCACCGTCACCCAGGTCAACGTACAGAGCGCAGCCGCACCGCGTGAAGTGCAGGAAGCCTTCGATGACGTGATCCGCGCCCGTGAAGACGAGCAGCGTTCGCGTAACCAGGCTGAAACCTACGCCAACGGCGTCGTGCCGGAAGCCCGTGGTCAGGCCCAGCGCATCATCGAAGATGCCAATGGTTACCGTGACGAAACCGTCTCGCGCGCCAAGGGTGAGGCTGATCGCTTCACCAAGCTGGTGAGCGAGTATCGCAAGGCACCTGAAGTGACCCGTCAGCGTCTGTACCTGGACACCATGCAGGAAGTCTTCAGCAACACCAGCAAGGTTCTCGTGACCGGCAACAAGAATGGCCAGAGCAATCTGCTGTACTTGCCGCTGGACAAGATGGTCGAAAGCGGTCGCAACACCAGCACTGCGGTGACCGGCGCGGCAGCCAACAGCAATGAAGCGAATGTGCGTGCAGTCGATCTGCAGCAACAGCAAGCACGTACCAGGGAGAGTCGCTGATGAGCAATAAATCGCTGATCGCCCTTATTGTCGGCGTCGTCGTGGCGATCGCTGCCTGGAACTGCTTCTACATCGTGGCTCAGACCGAGCGCGCGGTGTTACTGCAGTTTGGTCGTGTGGTCCAGGCTGATGTTCAGCCGGGCCTGCATGTGAAAGTGCCTTACGTCAACCAGGTGCGCAAATTCGACGCACGCCTGATGACGCTGGATGCACCGACACAACGCTTCCTGACGCTGGAAAAGAAAGCCGTCATGGTCGATGCCTACGCCAAGTGGCGCGTGAAAGATGCCGAGCGCTTCTACACCGCGACTTCCGGCCTCAAGCAGATTGCTGACGAGCGTCTTTCCCGTCGTCTGGAGTCGGGCCTGCGTGACCAGTTCGGTAAGCGCACGCTGCACGAAGTGGTTTCCGGTGAGCGCGATGCGCTGATGACCGATATCACGGCTTCACTGAACAAGATGGCGGAAAAAGAGCTGGGCATCGAAGTTGTCGATGTTCGGGTCAAGGCTATCGATCTGCCGAAAGAAGTGAACCGCAGCGTGTTCGAGCGCATGAGTTCCGAGCGTGAGCGTGAAGCTCGCGAGCACCGCGCCAAGGGTAACGAACTGTCGGAAGGCATTCGTGCCGACGCTGATCGTCAACGCCGCGTGTTGCTGGCTGAAGCCTATCGTGAATCTGAAGAGGTTCGCGGTGACGGTGATGCCCAGGCGGCTGCGATCTACTCCAAGGCCTACGGCCAGGATCAGGAGTTCTACGGTTTCTACCGTAGCCTGCGCGCCTACCGTGAAAGCTTCGCTAACAAATCCGACGTCATGGTCCTGGACCCAAGCAGCGACTTCTTCCGTTACCTGGAAAAAGCCAAGCCTTGATACGACGTTGACCTGAATCATCCCCCGCCTGGCGGCTAACGCTTCGGGCGGGGTGATCCTTTGGGAAAACGTGTGTATGATGCGGCAGCCGGGAAATTCCCGGCTTTTTTGCGTCTGCACGTTTGATTGGTTTTTTTATGCAGGCGTCCGAGTTGAATGACTCGACAGGTTTTTCGAGGAAAGTGGTTGGCGAAGCCGATTTCAGGCTTTTCGCCCCGTTGTTCATGCGCGTGGTTTGCGCATGAGCCGATCATTTTCTGCTTCACTCAAGGCTCGCCCAAAGGCTGGCCGCCCGGATCATAGGGGAATGGCGTAATGGCAACGGTAGACCGCTGGCTGCTGCCAGATGGCATCGAAGAAGTACTGCCACCAGAGGCGGCGCGAATTGAAATTGCGCGTCGTCAGGTGTTGGATTTGTTCCAGAGCTGGGGTTACGAGTTTGTCGTGACTCCCCATATCGAGTACCTGGAATCCCTGCTGACCGGCGCGGGCCAGGACCTCGACCTGCGTACCTTCAAGGTCATCGACCCGCAATCGGGCCGGCAGATGGGTTTCCGTGCCGACATCACGCCGCAAGTGGCACGTATCGATGCGCACACCTTGAGACGCGAAGGCCCGAGCCGTCTGTGCTATGCCGGTAGCGTGCTCCACGCTCAGCCACGCGCCTTGTCATCCTCGCGCAGCCCGATCCAGCTGGGTGCCGAATTGTACGGCGATGCCAGTCCGAGCAGCGATGTGGAAGTCATCAGCCTGATGTTGGCTATGCTGCAACTGGCCGATGTGCCGGATGTGCACATGGATCTCGGTCATGTTGGTATCTACCGTGGCCTGGCTCGCGCTGCCGGTTTGTCCGGTGAAGTCGAGCAACAGCTGTTCGATGCATTGCAACGTAAAGCCATCGACGAGGTCATTACCTTGACCGAAGGCTTGCCTGCCGATCTGTCGGGCATGTTGCGGGCGCTGGTTGACCTCTGTGGTGGCCGTGAAGTATTGAGCGCTGCCCGCGAGCGTCTGGCGGATGCGCCGGCGCCGGTGCTGGCAGCTCTGGACGACTTGCTGGCGATTGCCGAGCGTCTGTCCACGCGTTTCCCTGAGTTGCCGTTGTATTTCGACCTGGGCGAGTTGCGCGGCTACCACTACCACACCGGTGTGGTGTTCGCGGTATTCGTACCGGGTGTTGGCCAGTCCATTGCTCAGGGCGGTCGTTACGACGACATCGGTGCCGACTTCGGTCGGGCTCGTCCGGCAACCGGCTTCTCTACCGATTTGAAAACCCTGGTGACCCTGGGGCGTGCTGAGATCGAGTTACCGTCTGGCGGTATCTGGATGCCTGACAGTACGGATGCGGCACTCTGGCAGCAGGTTTGCCAGTTGCGCAGTGAGGGTCAGCGTGTCGTTCAGGCATTGCCTGGGCAACCTTTGGCCGCCGCCCGTGAAGCGGACTGCGACCGGCAATTGATTCAGCAGAACGGGCTGTGGCAAGTATCGCCACTGGCTTCTTGAGTTTTCCTGCCGGCCGCGGCCGGCACCAAGTTTGCGCGAATGAGGACAAGTGTTATGGGTAAGAATGTCGTAGTCCTGGGCACCCAATGGGGTGATGAGGGCAAAGGCAAGATCGTTGATCTGCTGACCGAACATGCTGCCGCCGTAGTGCGCTACCAGGGTGGCCACAACGCTGGTCACACCCTGGTGATCGATGGCGAAAAAACCGTCTTGCACCTGATCCCGTCGGGCGTGCTGCGCGCAGGCGTGCAGTGCCTGATCGGCAACGGCGTGGTGGTTGCACCCGACGCTCTGCTGCGGGAAATCATCAAGCTGGAAGAGAAAGGCGTACCGGTGCGCGAGCGCCTGCGTATCAGCCCGTCCTGCCCGCTGATCCTGTCCTATCACGTAGCGCTGGACCAGGCCCGTGAAAAGGCCCGTGGCGAGCTGAAGATCGGTACTACCGGTCGCGGCATCGGCCCGGCGTACGAAGACAAGGTTGCACGTCGTGGCCTGCGCATCGGTGACCTGTTCCACCGCGAGCGTTTCGCCGCCAAGCTGGGCGAGTTGCTGGATTACCACAACTTCGTTCTGGTCAATTACTACAAAGAGCCTGCGATCGACTTCCAGAAAACACTCGACGAGTGCATGGAATACGCCGAGCTGCTCAAGCCGATGATGCTCGACGTCACCGCTGAGCTGCACGAACTGCGTCGCGCTGGCAAAGACATCATGTTCGAAGGCGCCCAAGGCTCCCTGCTGGACATCGACCACGGTACCTACCCGTACGTCACCAGCTCCAACACCACCGCGGGCGGCATTGCCACCGGTTCGGGTTTTGGCCCGATGTACCTGGATTACATCCTGGGTATCACCAAGGCTTACACCACTCGCGTTGGTTCGGGTCCGTTCCCGACTGAGTTGTTTGATGATGTGGGTGCTTTCCTGGCCAAACGTGGCCACGAGTTCGGCGCTACCACTGGCCGTGCCCGTCGTTGCGGCTGGTTCGATGCCGTCATCCTGCGTCGCGCTATCGACGTCAACAGCATCTCGGGCCTGTGCCTGACCAAGCTCGACGTGCTGGACGGTCTGGAAACCATCAACATCTGCGTTGGCTACAAGAACCAGGATGGTGCAGTGATCGACGCGCCGACTGACGCCGACAGCTACATCGGCCTTGAGCCGGTGTACGAAGAGATGCCGGGCTGGACCGAATCCACCGTCGGCGCCAAGACCCTGGAAGAGCTGCCACAGGCTGCACGCAACTACATCAAACGCGTCGAAGAGTTGGTGGGTGCACCGATTGACATTATTTCGACGGGCCCGGACCGCAACGAAACCATCGTTCTGCGTCACCCGTTCGCTTAATAAGTCGTTGATGTAAAACACAAAGGGCCCCTAATGGGGCCCTTTGTCGTTTATGCCTGTTGGACGGCATGACCTTTGCTGTGATGTTGATTAAAAGCATCGCTTCCAGCGCGCCATCAATTTAATGGCGCCAAGCAGAGGGATTTTAAGTGTCAGCCATTCTCTCACTGTTACAAAGCCGTCTATTGCGGCCTGTGTTCGTTACCCTAGGTATCGCCCTTTTGGTGCAGGTGCTGGTGGCCGTCGCCCTGACCCGGAGCACAGTGACCGCACTGGAAGCTGATCTCGGCGTGCGGCTGGGTGCCGACAGTCAAAAACTCTCTGGCGAACTTGAACAGGCAGGGCGTGAAGTCACGTCGAGCCTCGACAGCCTCTCCACCAGCACACGTCAGCGCCTTACGGCCGGCTTGTCCTCGCGATTGAAGGACGAGCAGGCGCAACTGCGTTCGACATTGGAGAAGGATCTGAAGGACTCTGCCAATGATATGGCGCAGCTTTTGGCTTCGGTCGCACCCCGCGCCATGTGGGACAGCGACGTTCCAACCCTGTCCGAATTTGCCCGCCGGGCTCAGCGTAATCCCAACGTGCTATTCGTGGTCTACGACGACGCGACGGGGCAGCATCTGACGCGCTACCTCAACCGCGAGAACCCGATCAACAAGGCGCTGCTTGAGAAGGGTCAGGGCGAGCGCGCCCTGGACAAGGTGCTGGATGCGGCGAAGAACGATCCATCGGTCTATTACCTCGAAGCCTCGATCAATCCTAACGGCGTGGAAATCGGCAAGGTCTTGATGGGCGTCTCGACCGCCTCGGTGGAAACCGATCTGGCGGCCCTGGACAAGCGCTTTTCGGCTCTGATCGCCAACAGTGATCAATTGGTGGGCGACAGCCTCAAGGGTGCGGCAGCTGATAGTGCAGCCGCGATGGGCGCGCGCTTGCAGTCGGCGCAAGTCACGGCCTCTGAAATGAAAGCCAACACCACCAGCACTGTGCAGGAAGCGGCGGGCACTTTGCGTTGGCGCATCGGCATGGGTCTGGCGGTGGTGGGTTTCGGTGTGTTGCTGTTGCTGGCCGTGGTCCTGGGTCGTCGAGTGGTCAATCGCCTGAAATTGCTGATTGCGGCCATGGATGATTTGGCTGCGGGCGAGGGCGATCTGACCAAGCGCGTGCAGATCAACAGTAAGGACGAAATCGGCGACATGGCCTCGGCGGTCAATCGCTTTGTGGATAAGTTGCAGCCGATCGTGCGTGAAGCGGGCGATGTGGCTCAACGCACTGGCGTGGAAATCGGCGCCATGACTTTACGCAATGCCGGGGCCGATAAAGCGGCGGGCATGCAACGTGATGAAGTGGCCGAGAGCCTGCGTGCGTTGTCGCAAATGGCTGACGAAGCCCAGTCTGAAAGTCATGCCATGCAGGCAGCCTTGCAGCAAGTGGTGGATATTCGTTCGGCCACGGATGAAAACACGCGGACCTCGGCGAAAGTCGGCAGCCTGATCGAGGCGTTGGCCGGGCAGGTCGACACCGGGGCGAAAGTCATCGAGCGGCTGGCGCAGCAGAGTGAGCAGATTGAAGTGGTGCTGACGGTGATTCACGGGATCGCCGAGCAGACCAACCTGCTGGCGCTGAACGCGGCGATCGAAGCGGCGCGTGCGGGCGAGACCGGTCGTGGGTTTGCCGTGGTGGCAGATGAGGTGCGGGCGCTGGCGAGCAAGACGCAGAGTTCCACTGGCGACATTCAGGCGCACATCGTTGCCTTGCAGCAAGGTGCGCGTGAGGCGGTGGCAGCGATCGGTCAGGCCGGGCGTCAGGCCAGCGAAGGATTGCTGGTGCTGCGTGACAGCGCGCGGTTGCAGCAATCGGTGCAGGCGTCGGTCGAGCAAGTGCATACGGCGATAGGTCTGGCAACGCAGGCGGCGGCGCATCAGGCGCAAGGCGCGCAAGCGGTGCGCGGTCGGGTTGAGACCATTCATGCGCAGGCAGAGAAAGCGGCTCAAGCGGTGGTGGAAACCACTGCCAGCGGCAAGGTGCTGGATGGATTGGCGGCGCAGTTGAAGGCGAGCCTGGGGCAGTTCCGGGCTTAAGATTTGTATTGCTGCGTCAGAAGTCATCGCGAGCAAGCTCGCGATGACAATGTCAGCGGCTCAAATACATCCGGGTAGTAAGCAGATAAACCGGCAACCCCGACACCAAAATCAACAACGCCGCATAAGGCGCCGCTGCCGCAAACTCCACATTCGCGGTATGCGCCCACACTTCAGTAGCCAGCGTATTGAGCCCGGTTGGGCTCAGCAGCAGCGTGGCCGTCAGTTCCTTCATCGCATCTAGAAACACCAGCGCAAACGCCGCGCCCAATGCGGGAAAGATAATGGGCAGCGTCACCCGGCAAAACGCGCTGAAGGACGACGCCCCCAGCGTGCGTGCCGCCTCTTCCAATTGCGGTGCAGCCTTGTTCAGCGCCGTGCGAATCGGCGCCTGAGCCAGCGGCAGAAACAGCAGCGCATAAGCGATCAGCAGCAGCGCCGAAGTCTGGTAGAGCGCTGGCACATAGTGCAGGGCGAAGTACACCAGCGTCAGCGCAATCACCAATCCTGGCAGCGCATGCAGCAGATAAGGCAAGCGTTCGGCCCAGATTGCCAACTGGCCTTTGTAGCGCACCACCAACAACCCCACCGGCACTGCCAGCACTAGGCACAGCGACGCGCCGCCCAGTGACAACGCCAGGGAGGAGAGCAGCGCCTCGCTGATCGCCGCCACCGGGAATGCTGCCGACGAACCTACTGCCAGCCAGTACGCAAGCATCCCGAGCGGAATACCGCTGCCGATGATCGCCAGCGCCAGGCAATAAAGTTGTCCGGCAGCAGCCCAAGGCCCCAGCCGAACCTGTTCCGCATGCCGGGCCGCGCCCTGACCGGTACGCACGTGTCGGCCCTTGCCGCGTACGCGCAGTTCCAGCCACAGCAATATCAGGCACAGTGCCAGCAATACGGCGGAAAGCATTGCAGCATTCGCGTTACTGAATTCCAGTTCGAACTGTTGATAGATCGCGGTGGTAAAGGTTTGCAGTCCGATGATCGACAGCGCACCGAATTCCACCAGCATGTGCAGCGCAATCAGCAGCGAACCGGCGAGCAGTGACGGCCAGAGCAGCGGCAGAGTGATTCTGAAAAACACGCCCCAGCGATTCTGCCCAAGTGTGCGGGCGGACTCTTCGAGGGAGGGATCGAGATTGCGCAGGGTCGCCGCGACCGGCAGAAAGATCAGCGGATACTTGGACAGGGTCATCACCAGGATCGCCCCGCCCAGGCCTTCGAAGTGAGCGCTCAGAGAAACCCAAGTAAAGCTGCTGACAAACGCCGGTACCGCGAACGGCAGGCACAAAATTACGCCCCACAAGCGCCGTCCGGGCAAGTTGCTGCGCTCCAGCAACCAGGCCAGCGACAAGCCGATCACGCCGCAAGCGAGCGTCACGCCAACCATCAGCGCCAAGGTGTTGCGCAGCAGGCCAAACACATAAGGTCGCCACAACAAATGCAGCGCCTCGGCCCAGCCGGCCTGCCAGGTTTTGAGTCCGACATACGCGAGCGGCAACAGGCTGAGCACCACCAGCAGCAAAACCGGTAGCAGCAGCCAGATCGACGGCCGCTTGCGCCTTGGCACATAACTCCCGCGCGCGACGGGGGCTGATAACGATGCGCTCATCAGTTCAAGCCAACGTCACGTTCCAGGTCCAGGGCTTCTTCGGCATTGCCGAGGTCGGCTGGCGTCACTTTCGGCGCTTGCAGTTCGCTGAATGGCTTGAGCCCGCGATCCGATTCCATTCCTTTGTGCAGCGGGTACTCGGCAGTGGTCTGAGTGATCACGCGCTGACCTTCTTCACTGGCCATGTAGGCGAGAAATTGCTGGGCTTCTTTTGGATGCTTGCTGGATTTCAGCGCGGCCGCACTGGAAACAGTGATCAGCCCGCCGACGTCGCCGCCGGTGAAATAATGCAGTTTCGAATCGAGCTGGCCTTTTTCGCGTTGCAAGGCGAACCAGTAATAATTGTTCACCAGCACGGTAGCGACTTCGCCGTTTTCCACCGCCTTTAGAGCCACCATGTTGTTGCTGTAGGTTTTTCCGAAAGCCCGCAAGCCAGTCAGCCATTCTTCGGCCGCGTCCATTCCGTGCACTTTGATGATTGCCACGGCCTGTTCCTGGAACGCGCCGCTGGTAGGCACGAAGCCGACCTTGCCTTGCCATTTCGGGTCGGAGAACTCCATCACCGACTTGGGCAGGTCTTTTTCGTCAATCAGCTTGGGGTTGTAGGCGACCACGCGGACCCGGGCGGTGATACCGATCCAGGTGCCATTGCCGGCGACATAGTCTTTCGGCAGAACGGCTAGGGTGGCGGCATCGGTCTGTGCCAGCAGGCCTTGTTCGCCGAGTTTGTTCAGTGGTGGCGATTCTTCGGTGTAGATCACGTCGGCAGGGGAGCGATCGCCTTCTTCGACGACCTGGCTGGCGAGCTGGTTGCTGCTGCCTTTGCGCACATTGACGTGAATCCCGGTCTTGGCTTCGAAGGCTTTGGCGATGGCGTCGCCGACTTCTTTGTGTTGACCGTTATAGAGTGTCAGGGAAACCGGTTCGGCGGCTTGGGTGAGGGGAGTGGCGAGTGCCAGGCCGAGCAGGGTCATGGTCAGGCCGCGGCGTAGGGTATTTCGAAACATCATTCGCAAGGTTCCTCACTGTCGCATTGCAAAAACTTGAAACAATGATAAACGATATTGTTTCTCAAGTGCGCCTTGCAGCGGGTGAGGGGTTGGTAGGAGCTGCCGAAGGCTGCGATCTTTTGATCTTGATTGTTGGTGGAGCTGAAATTGCTGAAGATCAAAAGATCGCAGCCTTCGGCAGCTCCTACACAAACCCCGGAAACGCAGAAACCCGCTTTCGCGGGTTTCTGTGAAATTCAAGATCGTGACCTTGAATTTGAATTGGTGCCCAGAAGAAGACTCGAACTTCCACGACCTTGCGGTCACCAGCACCTGAAGCTGGCGTGTCTACCAATTTCACCATCTGGGCATAATCTTCAGCGTTACCGCTGTTGATGTGGCGCACTATACGGAGAGCTTTTTGATCTGTAAACCCCTGATTTAGTTTTAATAAATCAGGGGTTTAGAATGCAAAAAACCCGCTTTCGCGGGTTTTTGTGTGAGCCTTGAAATTGATCTAATCTCAAGCTCGAAATTGGTGCCCAGAAGAAGACTCGAACTTCCACGACCTTGCGGTCACCAGCACCTGAAGCTGGCGTGTCTACCAATTTCACCATCTGGGCATTATCGACAATGCGTCTGCGTCGTCGATGGCGCGCACTATACGGAGCGTCTTTTTAACTGTAAACCCCCGGCATCAAAAAAACCTGGAAAATTTTACCAGTGGCATTTAATTCAGCTTTGCGGTGTCGATAAAGGGCTTTAGATGGGCTGTCGTAGCCTGAAATTTCCCGTTTCATTACGCCTATGCCAAACTAACCCGCATATAGACAAGGTGAAAACTCTCTAATGGCCGATTGGCAGTCCCTCGATCCCGAGGCCGCTCGTGAAGCGGAAAAATATGAAAACCCTATTCCTAGCCGCGAACTGATCCTTCAGCACCTTGCTGATCGGGGTTCGCCTGCTAACCGCGAACAGCTGGTCGAAGAGTTTGGTCTGACCACAGAAGACCAGATCGAAGCCCTGCGCCGCCGCCTGCGCGCCATGGAGCGCGACGCTCAACTCATCTATACCCGTCGCGGCACCTATGCGCCGGTGGACAAGCTCGACCTGATCCTGGGCCGCATCAGCGGTCACCGTGACGGCTTCGGCTTCCTGGTCCCGGACGACGGCAGTGACGACCTGTTCATGAGCCCGGCGCAAATGCGTCTGGTGTTCGATGGCGATCGTGCTTTGGCTCGTGTTTCCGGCCTCGACCGTCGCGGTCGCCGCGAAGGCATGATCGTCGAAGTGGTGTCCCGTGCCCACGAGACCATCGTCGGTCGCTACTTCGAAGAGGGCGGTATTGGTTTCGTCGTCGCGGATAACCCGAAGATCCAGCAAGAAGTGCTGGTCACGCCGGGCCGTAACGCCAACGCCCAGATCGGTCAGTTCGTCGAAGTGAAGATCACTCACTGGCCGACACCACGCTTCCAGCCGCAAGGCGACGTGGTTGAAGTGGTGGGTAACTACATGGCGCCGGGCATGGAAATCGACGTTGCCCTGCGCACCTACGATATTCCTCACGTCTGGCCTGAGGCTGTGCTGAAAGAAGCCGCCAAGCTCAAGCCGGAAGTCGAAGAGAAAGACAAAGAGAAGCGCATCGACCTGCGTCATCTGCCGTTCGTGACCATCGACGGCGAAGATGCGCGCGACTTCGATGATGCGGTTTACTGCGAAGCCAAGCCGGGCAAACTGCGCTTGTTCTCCGGCGGCTGGAAGTTGTACGTGGCGATTGCCGACGTTTCCAGCTACGTGAAAATCGGTTCGGCGCTGGATAATGAGTCCCAGGTTCGCGGCAACTCGGTGTACTTCCCTGAGCGCGTCGTGCCGATGCTGCCTGAGCAGTTGTCCAACGGCCTGTGCTCGCTGAACCCGCACGTCGATCGCCTGGCCATGGTTTGTGAGATGACCATCTCCAAATCCGGCGAGATGACCGACTACTGCTTCTACGAAGCGGTGATTCACTCCCACGCTCGCCTGACCTACAACAAAGTCAGTGCCATGCTGGAAACGCCGAAACTCACCGAGGCGCGTCAGCTCCGTGGCGAGTACACCGACGTTCTGCCGCACCTCAAGCAGCTTTACGCACTGTACAAAGTGTTGCTGGCCGCTCGTCACGTGCGTGGCGCGATCGATTTCGAAACGCAGGAAACCCGGATCATCTTCGGGACCGAGCGCAAGATTGCCGAAATCCGTCCAACCGTTCGTAACGACGCCCACAAGCTGATCGAGGAATGCATGCTGGCGGCCAACGTGGCCACCGCCGAATTCCTGAAAAAGCACGAAATCCCTGCGCTGTATCGCGTTCACGATGGCCCGCCACCGGAGCGTCTGGAAAAACTGCGCGCTTTCCTTGGCGAGCTCGGCCTATCCCTGCACAAAGGCAAGGACGGCCCGTCGCCGAAGGATTACCAGGCATTGCTGGCGAGCATCAAGGACCGTCCGGATTTCCATCTGATCCAGACCGTCATGCTGCGTTCGTTGAGTCAGGCGGTGTATAGCGCCGATAACCAGGGCCACTTCGGCCTGAATTACGAAGCCTATACCCACTTCACCTCGCCGATCCGCCGCTACCCGGACTTGCTAACGCACCGGGCGATTCGCAGCGTCATCCATTCGAAAATGGACACCCCGCACGTTCGCCGTGCTGGCGCGATGACCATTCCGAAAGCGCGCATCTACCCGTACGACGAAGCGATTCTGGAGCAGCTCGGCGAGCAGTGCTCGATGAGCGAGCGCCGTGCCGACGAAGCGACCCGCGATGTCGTGAACTGGCTCAAGTGCGAGTTCATGAAAGACCGCGTGGGCGAGTCGTTCCCGGGTGTGATCACTGCCGTGACCGGTTTTGGTCTGTTCGTCGAGCTGACCGATATCTACGTCGAAGGCCTGGTGCACGTCACCGCGCTGCCGGGCGATTACTACCACTTCGATCCTGTGCACCACCGCCTGGCCGGTGAGCGTACCGGTCGCAGTTTCCGTCTTGGCGATACCGTTGAAGTGCGTGTCATGCGCGTCGACCTCGACGAACGCAAGATCGACTTCGAGATGGCTGAAAAAACCATCAGCGCGCCGATCGGTCGCAAGAAGCGCGGGACTGAAACCGCTGCACCCGCTACCAAAACGGCTGCAGAGCCGGCCCCGGCGAAAACCGGTCGTCGTCCTGCCAAGGAAAAAGCCGTAGAAGCCTATCGCCCGAGCGATGCCGCGGCGAAAAATGCTGAATTGCGCAAAAGCCGTGAGATGAAGCAGGCGTTGCTGTCTGAAGCGAAAAGTGGCGGTAAAGCGGCGTCTGGGGGAAAGACCGGACGGTCGGCGCCTGACAAGGCTCCCGGCGGCAAGCCAGCCAAACCGAGCAAACACCGTAAAGGCCCGCCAAAAGCGGGTTCTGCTCCAGCCGCCAAAAGCGGCGGGGCGCGTAAACCGAAGGCCAAGTCATGAGTCAGTTGGAAAAGATCTACGGCGTGCACGCTGTAGAAGCGTTGCTGCGTCACCACCCAAAACGCGTCAAGCAGATCTGGCTGGCCGAAGGCCGCAGTGATCCGCGCGTTCAGACGCTGATCGAACTGGCTAACGAAAATCGCGTGGCCGTCGGCAACGCCGAGCGCCGTGAGCTGGATGCCTGGGTTGAAGGTGTGCACCAGGGCGTGGTGGCGGAGGTGAGCCCGAGCCAGGTCTGGGGCGAGGCGATGCTCGACGAGCTGCTCGATCGCACCGAAGGCGCACCGCTGTTGCTGGTGCTCGACGGCGTGACCGATCCGCACAACCTCGGCGCTTGCCTGCGTTCGGCCGATGCGGCCGGCGCATTGGCGGTGATCGTGCCGAAGGACAAGTCAGCCACGCTGACTCCGACGGTGCGAAAAGTCGCCTGTGGCGCGGCGGAAGTGATTCCGTTGGTCGCCGTGACCAACCTGGCGCGCACCCTGGAAAAACTCAAGCAGCGCGGCTTGTGGGTTGTCGGTACTGCGGGCGAGGCCGAGCAGAGTCTGTATCAGCAAGACATGACTGGCCCGACCATCCTGATCATGGGTGCTGAAGGCAGCGGCATGCGTCGCCTGACTCGCGATCTTTGCGACTACCTGGTGCGCTTGCCGATGGCTGGCAGTGTCAGCAGTCTCAACGTATCCGTGGCGACCGGCGTGTGCCTGTTCGAGGCCCTGCGCCAGCGTGGCGTCAAAGCCGCCGGAACCGGTAAAAAGTCTTAAACCAGACTCGATCCAAACTGTGGGAGCGGGCTTGCTCGCGAAGGCGGAGTGTCAGTCGACAGAAATGTTGCCTGATACACCGCATTCGCGAGCAAGCTCGCTCCCACAGTGGTTTGTGGTGAGGCAAAAAATGGGTGGGCGAACGAACTGTTCAAATAATCACCAATTGCCTTGCGCCTCTTCTGTCCCTTCTCTACAATTGCGCCCCTTGCTGTGACGGCAGGCACGCATGTGTCTATCGCAAGCAAGTCCATAAGTGTCATTCACTCCTTGTCTGACCGCTTTTGAGCGGCAGGCTACAACCCGTAAGGAGCATTCATGCGTCATTACGAAATCATCTTTTTGGTCCACCCGGATCAAAGCGAGCAAGTCGGCGGCATGGTAGAGCGTTACACCAAGCTGATCGAAGAAGACGGCGGCAAAATCCACCGTCTGGAAGATTGGGGCCGTCGTCAACTGGCCTACGCAATCAACAATGTTCACAAGGCTCACTACGTGATGCTGAACGTTGAGTGCACTGGCAAGGCCCTGGCCGAGCTGGAAGACAACTTCCGCTACAACGATGCAGTGATCCGTAACCTGGTCATCCGTCGCGAAGAAGCCGTTACCGGCCAATCCGAGATGCTCAAGGCTGAAGAAAACCGCAGTGAGCGCCGTGAGCGTCGCGACCGTCCTGAGCACGAAGGCGCTGAAAGCGTTGACAGTGATGACAGCGACAACAGCGATAACGCTGACGAGTAATCCACGGACCTTTTGAGGAGCCTATTACATGGCACGTTTCTTCCGTCGTCGTAAATTCTGCCGCTTCACCGCTGAAGACGTGAAAGAGATCGATTACAAAGATCTCAACACTCTGAAAGCTTATGTATCCGAGACCGGCAAAATCGTTCCAAGCCGCATCACCGGTACCAAAGCACGTTATCAGCGTCAGCTGGCCACCGCTATCAAGCGCGCCCGCTTCCTGGCCCTGCTGGCCTACACCGACAGCCACGGCCGCTGAGACCGGGCAGTCGACACGTAGCAAAGGATTGAAAGCATGCGTGCCTTAGCTGAGTTCATCATGCGCGGCCGTATGCAGGCCACTCTCGTAGTGGCCGGATGCGCAACATTGCCGTTGTTGTATTGGTTGGGTGCTGCCGCGGGTTGCCTTGTGCTCCTGCGGCGCGGATTGAAGGACGCCCTCGGCGTTCTTGCTCTGGGATTGCTGCCGGCGTTGATCTGGTGGCTTTACTCCGATGACCCACGGGCACTTCTGGTGCTGCTGGGGTCTTGGAGCCTTGCGTTGGTTTTGCGCGCAAGCGAGTCCTGGAACCGCGTGCTGCTGGTCAGCATAGCGATGGGAGTGGTGTTTTCAGTGGTGCTGGGGACGGCTTTTGGTCCTCAAATCGAGATGCTGGCGCAGGCTTTGATAAAAGTCATGCCGTCGCTACTCGGTGATGTCTACCAGAAGTTGTCGGTAGACGAGCAAGCGCATTTTGCGTCCCTGATCGCACCGGTCCTGACCGGCCTGATTGCGGCCTTGTTGCAAATCGTCAGTGTGCTGAGCCTGCTTGTCGGGCGCTACTGGCAGGCGTTGTTGTACAACCCGGGTGGTTTTGGTCGCGAGTTTCGCGCCATCCGATTCCCGCTGGGGCTGGCGATGTTACTGCTGGCGTTCATGCTTCTGGGGCCGAATATCGGTCCGCAGATGGCCATGTTGACGCCGTTGTGCAGTGTACCGCTGGTGTTCGCCGGGCTGGCCCTGATTCACGGGCTGGTGGCGCAAAAGCGACTGGCCAGATTCTGGCTGGTGGGGTTGTACGTCACGCTGTTGCTGTTCATGCAGCTGATCTATCCGTTGCTGGTGGTCTTGGCCATCGTCGACAGCCTGATTGATTTTCGCGGTCGTTCGACGCCGAAAGACGTCGATAGCGCGAACGGTGAAGGTTAAAAGTTAAGAGGATTTTCACATGCAACTGATCCTTCTGGAAAAAGTCACCAACCTGGGCAACCTGGGTGACAAAGTGAACGTTAAGGCTGGTTACGGTCGTAACTACCTGCTGCCTTACGGCAAAGCTACCGCTGCGACCGCTGCCAACCTGGCTGCGTTCGAAGAGCGTCGCGCTGAGCTGGAAAAAGCCGCAGCAGATCGTAAAACTTCGGCTGAAAGCCGTGCCGCCCAACTGGCTGAGCTGGAAGTGACTATCACTGCCACCGCTGGCGACGAAGGCAAGCTGTTCGGTTCGATCGGTACTCACGACATCGCTGATGCACTGACCGCCTCTGGCGTTGAAGTTGCAAAAAGCGAAGTTCGTCTGCCGAACGGCACTATCCGTAACGTAGGCGAATTCGACGTAGCCGTGCATCTGCACGCCGAAGTTGAAGCCACCGTACGCGTTGTCGTGGTAGCAGCTTAAGCAGCACTTGTCGGCTGGCACCCTCGGGTGCTTGCCGGTAACATCGGGCACGATCCTGTTTACAGGTCGTGCCCTTTGTCTTTCTGCAGTTCCTGATTTTCACATCTAATTCCAAGTGGCCATGAACGATATCTCCGCTCCCGAGCAATACGATCTGCAAACCGCTGCCCTGAAGGTGCCGCCGCATTCCATCGAGGCCGAACAGGCCGTGCTCGGTGGTTTGATGCTGGACAACAACGCCTGGGAACGCGTGTTGGATCAGGTCTCGGACGGCGATTTCTATAGACATGACCACCGTCTGATCTTCCGTGCGATCGCCAAGCTCGCCGACCAGAACTCGCCGATCGACGTCGTGACCCTTGCCGAGCAATTGGACAAGGAAGGTCAGACCTCGCAAGTCGGCGGCCTCGGATACCTTGGCGAACTGGCAAAAAACACGCCGTCCGTCGCCAACATCAAGGCCTATGCGCAGATCGTTCGTGCGCGGGCGACGTTGCGCCAACTGATCGGCATTGCCACCGAAATCGCCGACAGCGCCTTCAACCCGGAAGGTCGCTCGGCTGAAGAGATTCTCGACGAAGCCGAACGGCAGATTTTCCAGATCGCCGAGGCCCGGCCAAAAACCGGTGGCCCGGTGAGCGTGAATGACCTGTTGACCAAGGCCATCGACCGCATCGACACCTTGTTCAACACTGACAACGCCATTACCGGCCTGTCCACCGGTTATACCGATCTCGACGGAATGACCAGCGGCCTGCAACCGTCTGACCTGATCATCGTCGCCGGCCGTCCATCCATGGGTAAAACCACCTTTGCGATGAACCTGGTGGAAAACGCCGTACTGCGCAGCGACAAGTGCGTATTGGTCTACTCGCTGGAGATGCCAGGCGAATCGCTGATCATGCGTATGTTGTCGTCCCTCGGTCGTATCGACCAGACCAAGGTTCGTGCCGGTCGCCTGGAAGACGACGATTGGCCGCGCCTGACATCGGCGGTCAACTTGCTCAACGATCGCAAGCTGTTCATCGACGATACGGCCGGTATCAGCCCGTCGGAGATGCGCGCGCGGACCCGGCGTCTGGTGCGTGAGCACGGCGATGTCGCCCTGATCATGATCGACTACCTGCAATTGATGCAGATCCCGGGTTCGAGTGGCGACAACCGGACCAACGAGATTTCCGAGATCTCCCGTTCCTTGAAGGCCCTGGCCAAGGAATTCAACTGCCCGGTGGTGGCGTTGTCCCAGCTCAACCGCTCCCTGGAGCAGCGACCGAACAAACGCCCGATCAACTCCGACTTGCGGGAATCCGGAGCGATCGAGCAGGATGCTGACGTGATCATGTTCGTGTACCGGGACGAGGTGTACCACCCGGAAACCGAGCACAAAGGCATCGCCGAGATCATCATCGGCAAGCAGCGGAACGGCCCGATCGGTACGTCACGACTGGCGTTCATCGGTAAGTACACGCGCTTCGAAAACCTGGCGCCGGGCAGCTACAACTTCGACGACGAGTAAGTTGCCGAGGGTTTCAATTTCCGACCATAGCGGTCGGAATTGGTTATTTTTTGTGCTATATTCCGCGCCCGCGATTTTTCATCTCAACACCGGTCATCGTCATGCAAACAGCCAAGCCGTTATTTGACTATCCCAAGTACTGGGCCGAATGTTTCGGTCCAGCGCCATTCCTGCCGATGAGCAGGGGGGAGATGGATCAGCTTGGCTGGGATTCATGCGACATCATCATCGTCACCGGTGATGCGTACGTTGACCATCCGTCGTTCGGCATGGCAATCATCGGCCGGCTGCTGGAGTCGCAAGGCTTCCGCGTCGGGATCATTGCCCAGCCGAACTGGCAGTCCAAAGACGACTTCATGAAACTCGGTGAGCCGAACCTGTTCTTCGGTGTCGCGGCCGGCAACATGGACTCGATGATCAACCGCTACACCGCCGACAAGAAAATCCGCTCCGATGACGCCTACACCCCCGGTGGCCTGGCGGGCAAACGTCCGGACCGCGCGAGCCTGGTTTATAGCCAGCGTTGCAAGGAAGCCTACAAGGACGTGCCGATCGTTCTCGGTGGCATCGAAGCTTCCCTGCGCCGCATCGCCCACTACGATTACTGGCAGGACCGGGTGCGCAACTCGATCCTGATCGACGCCTGCGCCGACATCCTGCTTTACGGCAACGCCGAGCGTGCGATCGTCGAAGTCGCCCAGCGTCTGTCTTATGGTCACAAGATCGAAGACATCACCGATGTGCGCGGCACCGCGTTCATCCGTCGCGATACGCCGAAAGACTGGTACGAAGTCGATTCAACGCGCATCGACCGTCCGGGCAAGATCGACAAGATCATCAACCCGTACGTGAACACCCAGGACACCCAGGCCTGCGCCATCGAGCAGGAAAAGGGTCCGCTTGAGGATCCGAGCGAAGCCAAGGTCGTGCAGATCCTCGCCAGCCCGAAGATGACTCGCGACAAGACCGTGATTCGTCTGCCTTCGGTTGAGAAAGTCCGCGGTGACGCGGTTCTTTATGCTCACGCCAACCGCGTGCTGCACCTGGAAACCAACCCGGGCAACGCCCGTGCGCTGGTGCAGAAGCACGGCGAAGTCGATGTCTGGTTCAACCCGCCTCCGATTCCGATGACCACCGAAGAAATGGACTACGTGTTCGGCATGCCTTATGCGCGCATTCCGCACCCGGTGTACGGCAAGGAAAAGATCCCTGCCTACGACATGATCCGCTTCTCGGTGAACATCATGCGTGGCTGCTTCGGCGGCTGTACCTTCTGCTCGATCACCGAGCACGAAGGCCGGATCATCCAGAACCGCTCCGAAGAGTCGATCATTCGCGAAATCGAAGAGATCCGTGACAAGGTCCCCGGCTTCACCGGCGTCATTTCCGACCTCGGCGGCCCGACCGCGAACATGTACCGCATCGCCTGCAAGACCCCGGAAATCGAATCCGCGTGCCGCAAGCCTTCGTGCGTGTTCCCGGGCATTTGCCCGAACCTGAACACCGATCACTCGTCGCTGATTCAGCTGTACCGCAGCGCCCGTGCCTTGCCGGGTGTGAAGAAGATCCTGATCGCTTCCGGTCTGCGCTATGACCTCGCGGTCGAGTCGCCGGAGTACGTCAAGGAGCTGGTGACCCACCACGTCGGTGGTTACCTGAAGATCGCCCCGGAACACACCGAGGAAGGTCCGCTCAATCAGATGATGAAACCGGGCATCGGCAGCTATGACAAGTTCAAGCGCATGTTCGAGAAGTACTCCAAGGAAGCCGGGAAAGAGCAGTACCTGATTCCGTACTTCATCGCCGCTCACCCGGGCACTACCGACGAAGACATGATGAACCTGGCCCTGTGGCTCAAGGGCAACGGCTTCCGTGCCGACCAGGTGCAAGCGTTCTACCCGTCGCCGATGGCCACCGCCACCGCGATGTACCACTCGGGCAAGAACCCGCTGCGTAAGGTCACTTACAAGAGCGATGCCGTGACCATCGTCAAGAGCGAAGAGCAGCGTCGTCTGCACAAAGCGTTCTTGCGTTATCACGATCCGAAAGGCTGGCCGATGCTGCGTGAGGCGCTGACCCGCATGGGCCGCGCCGACCTGATCGGGCCGGGCAAGAACCAGTTGATCCCGCTGCATCAGCCGGCGACCGACAGCTACCAGAGCGCCCGTCGCAAGAACTCGACGCCGGCCGGCAGCCACAAAGTGGCCGGGGAAAAGACCACCAAGATCCTGACTCAGCACACGGGCTTGCCACCACGCGCCAGTGATGGCGGCAATCCGTGGGACAAGCGTGAACAGGCCAAGGCAGCGGCGTTCGCCCGCAACCAGCAGGCGGCCAAGGATCGCAAGGACGCGGCCAAAGGCAAAGGACCGAAGCCTGCGCGTAAGCCCGTCGTACCACGCTAAGCCTCGCTTGAGCTGAACAAAACGCCAACCTTCGGGTTGGCGTTTTGCGTTTCTGCGCCACGGAAAACCGGGGCGCTGGGTCGGAAGCTGTGTTGGGGCAACCGGCCTCTTCGCGGGCAAGCCCGCTCCCACAGGGATCTGCTGTGAACACAGAACCGGAGACAACCTCGAACACTGTGGGAGCGGGCTTGCCCGCGAAGAGGCCGGTGTTGGTGGCGACTATGCAGCTGAACGCCACAAATCCGTGCAATCGATGCAAACCAAATTCCCGCATCGCCCGATTTTGGTGCTGTACTGCCTCAAGCAACCGGAGAAAGCGCCAGCGCTGCTGGATGGCATAAGTCTTGCGCGCTTTCGATAACGCTTAAGGCTCGCAGGAGGCACGCCGTGTCGATTCATGTCGCATTGCACCATGTCACGCATTACCGCTACGACCGCGCCGTCGAGCTCGGTCCGCAGATCGTTCGCCTGCGCCCGGCCGCCCACAGTCGCACGCGGATACTCTCCTACGCGCTGAAAGTGTCGCCCGAGCAGCACTTCATCAACTGGCAGCAAGACCCCCAGGGCAATTACCTGGCGCGGTTGGTGTTCCCGGAGAAAACCGATGAGCTGCGGATCGAAGTCGATCTGCTGGCAGAGATGGCGGTCTTCAATCCGTTCGATTTCTTCCTTGAACCCTACGCGGAAAAGATTCCGTTCGCCTACGCCGCGGATGAGCGCAAGGAACTAGCGCCGTACCTGGAAACCTTGCCCCTGACGCCGAAATTCAAGGCGTATCTGGATGGCATCGACCGCACGCCACTGCCCAGTGTGGATTTCCTCGTCGCGCTCAATCAGCGCCTGAGTGAAGACATTGGCTACCTGATCCGCATGGAGCCCGGTGTACAAACCCCCGAGCACACCCTCGAACATGCCTCCGGTTCTTGCCGCGACTCGGCGTGGCTGCTGGTGCTACTGCTGCGCAACCTTGGTCTGGCGGCGCGTTTCGTCTCCGGCTACCTGATTCAACTGACTGCCGACGTCAAAAGCCTCGACGGCCCGTCGGGCACTGACGTGGACTTCACCGACCTGCACGCCTGGTGTGAGGTCTATTTGCCCGGTGCCGGCTGGATCGGCCTGGACGCGACGTCAGGGCTGTTTGCCGGTGAAGGACACATTCCGTTGGCCTGTAGCCCCGATCCGGGCTCTGCGGCACCGATCAGTGGCTTGGTTGAACCGTGCGAGTGTGAATTCACCCACGAGATGTCCGTGGAGAGGATTTGGGAAGCGCCACGGGTAACGAAGCCCTACACCGAAGACCAATGGCTGGCGATTCAGACGTTGGGTCGGCAGATCGATGCCGACCTGTTGGAGGGTGACGTGCGCCTGACCATGGGCGGTGAACCGACGTTTGTTTCCATCGACGATCCGGACGGGGCCGAATGGAACACGGCGGCACTAGGGCCAGATAAACGTCGTCTGTCCGCCGAACTGTTCCAGCGCATGCGCAAGCACTACGCCCCCAATGGCCTAGTGCATTTCGGTCAGGGCAAGTGGTACCCCGGCGAGCAATTGCCGCGCTGGTCGCTGAACTGCTACTGGCGCCGCGACGATGTGCCGATCTGGCACAACAGCGCGTTAATTGCCGATGAGCAGCAAGACTACGGTGCCAATGGCGAGCTGGCCGGGCGTTTTCTGGCCAGCGTCGCCGAGCGCCTGAAAATTCCGACACGCTTTGTATTTCCGGCCTACGAAGACAATTTCTATTACCTCTGGCGCGAAGGCACTTTGCCGCAGAACGTCAGCGCCGAAGACTCACGCCTTGAAGAACCTTTGGAGCGTGCGCGCCTGCGCAAAGTCTTCAGTCAGGGGCTGGACAAAGTCATCGGTCAGGTCCTGCCGCTGGCGCGCACCGCCAAGGGTGATCAGTGGCAAAGCGGCCGCTGGTATCTGCGCGATGAGCATTGCCGACTGGTGCCGGGGGATTCGCCGCTGGGCTATCGCTTGCCGCTCGGCTCGCAGCCTTGGGTGAAAGCGGCGGAGTACCCGTTCATTCATCCAGTGGACCCGAATCAGGATTTCCCTGCACTGCCCGACACTGCACAACTTCAGAGCCAAGGCGAGCCTGCGGTTGCTGATGAACGCACGCCAAAGATCGACGAATCCGCCGACTGGCTGACGCGCACGGCGTTCTGCGCCGAAGCGCGAGAAGGGCGGCTGTACCTGTTCATGCCGCCGCTGGAAAGGGTCGAGGATTATCTGGAACTGGTCAGCGCCATCGAAGCCACCGCCGAGGAACTGCATTGCCCGGTATTGCTGGAAGGCTATGAGCCGCCGAGCGATCCGCGCCTGAGCAACTTCCGGATCACGCCCGACCCGGGTGTGATCGAGGTCAACGTGCAGCCGTCTGCCACGTGGGATGAATTGGTCGAGCGCACCGAATTTCTTTACGAAGAGGCACGCCAGACCCGACTGACCACCGAGAAATTCATGATCGACGGCCGGCATACCGGCACCGGTGGCGGTAACCATTTCGTACTGGGCGGCGCGACACCGACTGACTCACCGTTTCTACGCCGCCCCGATCTGCTGCGCAGCTTGATCAGCTACTGGCATAACCACCCGTCCTTGTCCTACCTGTTTTCCGGATTGTTCATCGGCCCGACGTCTCAGGCGCCACGGGTTGATGAAGCGCGCAATGATGCGTTGTATGAACTGGAAATCGCCTTTGCCCAGATGCCTGAACCGGGCGAGGAGTGCGCGCCGTGGCTGGTGGATCGGCTGCTGCGCAACCTGTTAATCGACGTGACCGGCAACACCCATCGTGCCGAGTTTTGCATCGACAAACTGTATTCACCGGACGGTGCTACCGGTCGCCTTGGATTGCTCGAATTGCGCGCCTTTGAAATGCCGCCCCATGCGCGCATGAGCCTGGCTCAGCAATTGTTGTTACGTGCGCTGGTGGCTCGGTTCTGGCGCGAGCCTTATGCGCCGTCGAAGCTGGCGCGCTGGGGCACTGAACTGCACGACCGATTCCTGTTGCCGCACTTCATTGAACAGGATTTCGCCGACGTCATCGTGGACCTCAATGCCGCCGGTTATCCCGTGCGCGCCGAGTGGTTTGCGGCGCATCTGGAATTCCGTTTTCCCAAGGTCGGCGATTACGCCGTCAGTGGCATAGAGCTGGAATTGCGTCAGGCGCTGGAGCCCTGGCATGTGCTGGGCGAGGAGGGCGCAGTCGGCGGTACGGTGCGTTATGTGGATTCGTCGCTGGAGCGCTTGCAGGTCAAACTCTCGGGCCTGGCGCCGCAGCGTTATCTTCTGACGTGCAATGGCATCCCGGTGCCATTGCAACCCACCGGGCGGGTCGGCGAATTTGTGGCCGGTGTGCGTTTCCGCGCCTGGCAACCGGCCAACTGCCTGCAGCCGACCATCCCGGTCCATGCTCCACTGGTGTTCGACCTGCTCGACACTTGGATGCAGCGCTCGCTGGGTGGTTGTCAGTACCACGTCGCCCATCCGGGCGGGCGCAACTACGACAGCTTGCCGGTGAACGCCAATGAGGCAGAGAGCCGGCGCATGGCGCGTTTCTTCCGCATCGGACACAGCCCTGGGAAACTTCCTATACCCAATATGGAAATTAACGACGAGCTGCCGATGACTCTCGATTTACGACGTTTCTAAACCGTACGCGACGCTCGGATTTTTCGTATATCCGGGCGTCATGAGCCTGCGTTAGTCTGACCGTTCTTTGCTGTCTGCCGAGCTTTCCATGCCTGACCTGCTTGACCGCTACCCGCTGACGGCGGGCACTTATCACGAACTGCTCGACGACAGCGGCGCGGTGCGCCCGCACTGGCGTCGGTTGTTCGACCAATTGCAACGCAGCACACCAACGCAATTGGTGCAGCGTCAGGCGCTGCTGACCCGGCAGATCCAGGAAAACGGCGTGACTTACAACGTTTACGCCGACCCTAAGGGTGCCGATCGGCCGTGGGAACTCGATCTGCTACCGCACGTGATTGCTGCGGATGAATGGCAGCAGTTATCAGCCGGTATCGCCCAGCGGGCACGCTTGCTCAATGCTGTGCTGGCGGATCTGTACGGCCCGCAACGGTTGATCGCCGAGGGCCTTCTGCCTGCTGAGCTGGTTTTCGGTCACAACAATTTCCTCTGGCCCTGTCAGGGCATCACGCCGCCCAACGGGGCTTTTCTGCATCTGTACGCCGTGGATCTGGCGCGTTCACCCGACGGTCGCTGGTGGGTCACGGCGGACCGGACGCAAGCGCCATCCGGTGCCGGTTACGCCTTGGAAAACCGCACCATCGTGTCCCGGGCCTTTCCCGAGTTGTACCGCGATTTGAAAGTGCAGCACCTGGCAGGGTTCTTCCGCACGCTTCAGGAAACCCTGGCCCGTCAGGCGCCTAGTGATGACGAAGCGCCGCTGATCGTGCTGCTGACACCGGGACGTTTCAACGAAAGCTATTTCGAGCACCTCTATCTGGCGCGTCAGCTCGGTTACCCACTGGTAGAGGGCGGCGACCTGACCGTCCGGGATGCCACGGTTTACCTGAAAACCTTGAGCGGACTGCGCCGGGTCCACGCAATCATGCGGCGGCTCGACGATGACTTTTGCGATCCGCTGGAGCTGCGCACTGACTCGGCCCTTGGCGTGCCGGGATTACTGGAAGCGGTACGCCAAGGGCGAGTGCTGGTGGCCAACGCCCTCGGCAGCGGTGTGCTGGAGTCACCGGGATTGTTGGGCTTCCTGCCGAAGATCAATCAATTCCTCTTCGGCGAAGAACTGATCCTGCCCTCCATTGCAACCTGGTGGTGCGGTGAAGCACCGGTGCTGGCTCAGGCCCTGGAAAAATTGCCGGAGTTGTTGATCAAACCGGCTTTCCCGTCACAGAGCTTCGCTCCGGTATTTGGCCGTGATTTGAGTGAGAAACAGCGTCAGGAACTGGCTGAGCGCATGCAGGCTCGGCCTTATGCCTATGTTGCGCAAGAATTGGCTCAACTCTCTCAAGCCCCGATCTGGCAGGCTGAAGAGGGTCATCTGCAACCGCGGGCCATCGGCATGCGTGTGTACGCCGTGGCCAGCCGTGAGGGTTATCGGGTTCTGCCCGGCGGCCTCACCCGCGTTGCCGCCGAGGCTGACGCCGAAGTGGTGTCGATGCAGCGCGGTGGCGCCAGCAAAGACACCTGGGTATTGGGCGATCGCCCTCCGAGCGGTGAGCAATGGAAAACCCAGCGTACGATCGGTGTGCACGACCTGGTAAGACGCGATCCGTATCTGCCGTCGCGGGTGGTGGAAAACCTGTTCTGGTTCGGCCGTTATTGCGAACGCTGTGATGACAGCGCGCGGCTGCTGCGAATCATGCTGGCGCGTTACGTCGATGGCGATGACCCGCAAGCCCTGGAGGCGGCGGTTGATCTGGGCGAACGGTTGATGTTGTTGCCCGATGAAGGCGAGTTGTCGGAGCGTTTGCTGGCGGCATTGCTCGGCGACGACTGGTCGTTCAGCCTGCGCTCCAACCTGCAACGTTTGCAGTGGGCGGCCTCGCAGGTGCGCGGCAAGCTCTCGCGGGAAAACTGGCAAGCGCTGGTGGAGCTGCAGCGCGAGGCCATGGAACTGGAAGCCGAAGAGCCGGATTTCGGCGAATTGCTGGATTTCCTCAACCGTTTGGTGATGTCCCTGGCGGCGTTATCCGGTTTCGCCCTCGACGACATGACCCGGGACGAAGGCTGGCGCTTCCTGATGATCGGCCGCCGGATCGAACGCCTGCAATTTCTCAGCGCCAGCCTGGCGGCATTTCTGCACGGTGCCGGTGCTTTCGATCAGGCCGGACTGGAATGGCTGCTGGAGCTGGGCAACAGCAGCATCACTTACCGTTCGCGGTATCTGGCAGTGGCGCAATTGATTCCGGTGCTCGACCTGTTGCTGCTCGACGAGCAGAACCCCCACGCCGTGCTGTTTCAGTTGAAATTGGTGACTCGTACCTTGAAACGCTTGAATGACGACTTCGACGTGCCTCGCGAAGCGGGGTTGCCGCAGTTAGTGGAACGCTTGGCACAGTTCGATCTGGGATGCCTGGAGAACTCGCTGTTCGGCGAAGCCAGCGTTCGGGCAGCCATAGAGGGGCTGGCCGACCTGTTGCAAGAGATCGCCGACGCCAGCGGGCAAGTTTCGGATCGTCTGGCCTTACGCCATTTCGCCCATGTCGATGACGTCAGCCAGCGCACGGTGTCCGTTTGATGAGCGCCCATTACCAGATTCTCCACGACACCCATTATCACTACGACAGCCCGGTGTCCTTGGCTCAGCAGCTCGCGCACCTGTGGCCGCGTGCATGTGCCTGGCAGCGTTGCACCGAGCAGCAACTGCAGATCAGTCCCGACCCGACTTCGCGCCGCGATGAACTGGATGTGTTCGGTAATCCGCTGACCCGGTTGGCGTTCGAGCGGCCGCATGATGAATTGCTGGTCAATGCTCGGCTCACCGTCGAAGTGCTGGCCCGGCCTGTGCTGGATTTCAATCAATCCCCCGCGTGGGGAGAAACCCGCAACGCGCTGACCTACAGCAGTCAGCCGCTTTCCCCCGAATTGCTGGAAGCGTGCCGTTACCGGTTCGAATCACCCTACGTGCATTTGAAGCGCAACTTCGTCGAGTTTTCCGAAAGCTGTTTTCCACCGGGGCGGCCGCTGCTGTTGGGTGTACAGGCGCTGATGGAGAAGATTTTCAGCGAATTCACCTTCGACGCTGAAGCGACCCAAGTGGCGACGCCGCTGGTGGAAGTGCTGGAGCGCCGGCGCGGTGTTTGTCAGGACTTCGCTCACCTGATGCTCGCCTGCGTACGCTCCCGTGGGTTGGCGGCGCGGTACATCAGTGGCTACCTGCTGACCCAGCCACCACCGGGCCAGCCGCGACTGATCGGCGCCGATGCGTCACATGCCTGGGTTTCAGTGTTTTGCCCGGTGCTCGGTTGGGTGGATTTCGACCCGACCAACAACGTGCAGCCGGCGCTGGAACACATCACCTTGGCCTGGGGCCGGGATTTTTCCGATGTCTCGCCGTTGCGTGGGGTGATTCTGGGAGGGGGTAATCATGACCCGGAAGTCCGTGTCACCGTAATGCCGCTGGACTAACGCAGATCCCCTGTGGGAGCGGGCTTGCTCGCGAAAGCGGTGTGTCAGTCGATATTAATGTTGAATGACATGTAGTGGTCAACTAATTCCGGACACCTCGATAGGTGATTTTGACGCCATCGCCCGTTCGTAAACGGTCGGTGGCAGATATCCCAGTTTCGAGTGCAGCCGTTCGTTGTTGTAAAACCCAACGATGT